>JBGSMR010000292.1:0-3207 GCA_041740065.1 Chthoniobacterales bacterium | reverse complement strand
AGGTTTGTGTTTGGGCAATCGCCTCAATGTTGGGCAATCGCAGTCGAGAGACCTATTTTTCGAGCTGAGGGTGATTTGATGGAGAGGTCCATGGAAGACGGAAGGGAAAGATTGCCGCGTGATTATTGTCGATTGGTGCTTTTTTATCTTCTCAAGAGCGGTGTCGTGGGAATATCGAAGGTTTGGAAGTCTCGGAAACTTCAATAATTTCGTGCATGTTAGCGTCTGGGGGGATAGAGGGAAGGAGAAAGACGGCGAATTGAGCGCTCAGGCAGCCTCCGGCGGGAGAAGGTTCAAGCGGCCGTCATCGACGCGCCGCCACATTTGATTCGTGGGCCGAGGGTTAACACGAGGCCGGGGCATTCGATTTCGGAGGTCGGCAAACGGTCGGTCTCCGTATCTTAACAAGATTAATGGGAAGCTGAGCTTCGGCAACACCTCCATGGCTGTGCCACATCGAGAGGAACTATCAGAGCATCGAGTCCGGTTGCCCGACTCGCGCCCTACAGTCCATCCAACCCGCTTATCTTGACGTTCCTGTGGTAAATTGGCTGTCGCCTTGAATGTGACCATTCGATGCAAGATTGGGCAGATTTGAGAAGGATGTTTCACTGTAAATCCCGCGATCGCGTGTCAAATGAGAGCTTGGCAAAACACCCGTGATCCATAAGGTCACGCTCAGTTTTTGCAGATCGCTGAAGGATCTACCCAGAGATTCAGAATCCAAAGTAACGCCCCCCAAAAACGCGATATCTCGAACGCCCCCGAACTGCACTCCACGTGGCCCTCTCGGGTTTCCCGATGGACCAACACGCCATGAGCACACCCATGCATTTGGCTTCCACGCCGAATCTCCCTTCCTACCCACATGAAAGCCCGCTGCTGTATCGCCTCATTCCTGATTATCGCCTCCTTGTGCTGGTCGGCACAGGCTGCTAAAATCGCGCCTCCCAAGAAACGCGACACACACGTTGAAGGCGAGATACTTGTAAAGTTCGCCCCAGGACGATCCGAGACCCTCAAGGGAAAGACGCATGCCTCCGCTGGCGCGAAATTGAAACGACGCTTCGATTTCATCGGTTGGCAACAGGTCGATCTACCACCCGGAATGACGGTCGAAGCAGCCATCGAATTTTACAAGAAACAGCCCGGAGTGCTCGACGCCGCGGCCAACGAGGTCTGCAAGGTAGAAGCTTCGGAAAAACTTCCCGACGATCCCGCGTTGTCGGGCGCCGGGGACCTGTTATGGAGCATGAAAAAGATCAGCGCTCCCGGAGCATGGGTCGGCTCCACCGGAAGTTCGGACATCGTCGTGGCGGTGGTGGACACGGGCATCGACTACAACCACCCCGACCTCGCCGCCAATATCTGGCGCAATACGGGAGAGATCGCAGGTAACGGAATCGATGACGATGGCAATGGTTTCGTCGATGACGTGGTGGGCTATGACTTCGGTGATGGCGATTCTGACCCGATGGACGGCGAGGGGCATGGAACCCACGTGGCGGGAATCATTGGCGCGGTAGGGAACAACGCCGTCGGAGTGACGGGCGTAAACTGGAACGTCAAGTTGATGCCGGTGAAAGTGATGACGGGCAATACCAGAAACGGAACCACGGCCACCGCGATCGCCGGATTGGAATACATCGCAACCATGATTGATCGAGGTGTTAACGTGAAGGTCGCCAACCATAGCTACGCATTTGCGTTAGCGAATTCGGCACCGTACTTTGATGCCATGTCGGCACTAACTTTGAATGACCGGAACGTTCTCAACGTCTGCGCCGCTGGCAACGGTGGGGCGGACTCGATCGGGGACGACAACGCGGCCATCCCTGTCTTCCCCGCGAATCTAAACATCCCGAGCTTGATCAGCGTGGCGGCGACCGATGTGAATGACCAACTCACCGCCTTCTCGAACTTCAGTGGAACGCTGGTTCATCTCGCCGCCCCCGGCGACCAGATCTACAGCACGTCACCCACAGGGCTTGCGTCGAATCCAAACTACCAGATTCTCGATGGCACCTCCATGGCGGCGCCCCATGTCGCCGGAGCCGCCGCGCTGATCCTCGCATCGCGTCCCGTCCTGACACCGATGCAGGTGAAAGCCGCACTGCTTGAGACGGTGGACCTTCTCCCTCAACTGCAAGGCAAGGTGGCAACCTCAGGCCGCCTGAACGTCCGCCGCGCCATGTGGTCCTACGACCAGGGCGATCCGGAGGTGGAGATCGACAGCGAGTTTTCAGGCGACCGGCACAGCCTCGTCGAACTGCATGGTTTCGCTCGGGAATACTACTCGGAGATCGCCGAGGTGCGTATCCGGCTGCAACACGGCGGCAAGTTCTGGACGGGCACCAGTTGGAAATCCACCACCGCCAATGATCCCGAAGTCCAGTTGATCACCACGCTCACCGACGACGGAAGCACGACCTGGGTATGGTCCTACACCCAGTTGCCTGCGGGAGCGGATCTAACGGACGGTAGCTTCGTCGTCACCGCGATTTCAGAGGATCTTCCCGGCTACACGGCCACCACATCCCAATCGTTTTCCCTGGATCGGGTGCTGCCGACCCTGACGCTCGCGAGTCTCGGAACAGGTCCCATCACTTCCCCGCTCTTGAGTGACTGGATTGGCGGAACCGCTGGCGACAACAACCTGCCGCCCGCCCTCACCGCGAGGATCATCAGGATGTCGGACGGGTTTTATTGGAACGGTCAGCAATGGACGAGCGCACTGGCCCTGCTCCCGTGCTCCTTTTACAACGGCAATCAATGGAAAGTCGATGTCCCGCTGCCGGAGGACCTGGAAGTTGCCGACGGACAGTACACCATCGCCATCACGGCCACGGATTCAGCCGGCAACACCACCGATGCGGAATCCCTCATCACGGTGAATGTCAACCGGGTTTACGGAGACACCACCGGCAACCCGACTGTCTTCGACATTGCCCAACAAGGAAGACCTACACTCACGCTGCCCTCTCGCAATCCGTCTCCAGCGCTGACTTACACCCTAGGGGATTCCAGCCGCATTTTCAGTGCGGAGTTTCTCATCCCGGCTCCGAACGGCGGTTACTACAGCGGCTTGAATTCGACAAATCTCGATGGCGTGTCGGTTCCCGGTTGTGTCCTGATGCGTCACGATGCCAACGGCAACGAAATCTGGCACCGTGCACGCGAACGCAGGCTCCTGACCGTTGTCGGCGG
>JBGSMR010000135.1:0-7543 GCA_041740065.1 Chthoniobacterales bacterium | reverse complement strand
TCTTTTTCGGGAACGACATTTTCTTAGGCATCTCTGCAACAGGCATTTCGCGGCGCTCGTTTTTGCGCGGCACTGACTCTCGCGGCGGCGGTTGAAAAATGCCCTTGCCGATATGTTCGGCTGCTGCAACGTTGGAGTGTGCCCCCGTGGTGGAGCGAATGTCTTTTTCGGTGGTGTTAGCAGATGCCAAGGTAACCCCTTGGGTATCGTCAATGACCTGCGCCGTGATGTGGCGACCAGAAAAATGGACCGACAAGCGCGGACGCTCTGTCGTGCCAGAAATTTTTTTGCGCACCCGGATATGCCGGACCTTGCGCATGCGATTGTTTGCCATAGTGATTGTTCCTGTTGCGAATTACTGGACGGTTTTGCCTTCTTTGCGGCGCACTTGCTCGCCAGCATACCGGATTCCTTTGCCTTTGTAGGGCTCCGGCGGATAATAGGCACGAATATTCGCAGCGCACTGACCGACAATTTGCTTATCGATCCCCTCGACGACGATCTTCGTGTTGTCGTTCACAGTGACCTTGACTTCTTTTGGAATCGGGAAAAGCACCGCGTGCGATTTTCCTATGTTTAGGTTGAGCTTATCACCCTGAACAGCGGCCTTAAAACCGACGCCTTGGATTTCCAATTCCCTCTTGAAGCCTTCCGAGACTCCAAGAATCATATTCGCGACAAGTGCGCGTGACAATCCATGGAGCGCCTTGGTCGCGCGGTTTTCACCAGCGCGTTCGAAGGTCAGCTTTTTTTCGTCGAGTTTAGCGATGACTGCTTTGGGCAGAGTCCACTCGAGTTTCCCTTTCGGGCCCTCGACAGTGATCGCGCTATCTTCGCCGATATTTACCTTTACCTTATCAGGAAGGTTGATTTCTTTTTTGCCGATACGTGACATGACAATTTCCTCAGTTTAGGATTACCACACATAGGCAAGCAACTCGCCGCCGACATTTTTGCGTTTGGCTTCGTGGCCGGTCATCACACCGCTCGAAGTCGAGACGATGGAAATGCCCATGCCGCCAAGAACACGTGGAATTTCATCCGCTGCGACATACTTACGCAACCCGGGTTTGCTCACGCGCTTCAATCCGGCAATTGCAACCACTTTGTTGACAAATTTATGGCGGACCTTCAGCACAGGGTGTTTCCCGGTGGTGTCGAGTTCGTAGTCGGCGATGTAGCCCTCATTCTTGAGAATGCGGACAAGTTCTCCCTTCATTTTCGAATAAGGGACGAGGAATTCGACTTTCCCAGCGGAGCCCGCATTGCGCAGGCGAGCTAAGAGGTCGGCGATAGGATCTGATACGGGCATTTTGATTTGCAGCGTTTCAAGCGGCTGTCACCGGGAACGAAGTTCCGGTGGACATTTAGCTTAGCTCTGTGTCGCCGCCTCCTCTTCGTTCTTGGTTGGTGCCGACGGTTTCGGCTTGTCTGAGAATGGCATCCCTAATTCCATGAGAAGCGTCTTTGCTTCCGCATCGGTGCGGGCCGAGGTCACAATCGTAATATCAAATCCGATATTGCGCTTGATCCGGTCGAGTTCAATTTCTGGGAAGATCGACTGATCTGAGACGCCGAGCGTGTAGTTCCCGCGACCATCAAAGGCTTTGGCAGAGACCCCACGAAAATCGCGAATGCGAGGCAGTGCGGTCTTGATGAGGCGTTCGAGAAACTCATACATCGGACGGCCGCGGAGAGTTACTTTAGCGCCGATTGCTTGATATTGACGGAGCTTGAAGTTAGCGATGCTCTTCTTCGCAAGTGTCTCGACCGGACGTTGGCCAGTGATCACTCCGATCTCGGTCTTAGCGATTTCAAGAGCCTCCTTGACGTCGGGCTGAGATCCCACGGCAGTATTTACCACCACTTTTTGCAAGCGCGGTATTTGATGTACGTTGGAGTAGCCATGCGCTTTTTGGAGCGCAGGTACGATCCGCGAGCGGTATTCGGTCAAAAGTTCTGGTTCTGGTAGCGCACTCATTCGCGATTAAGCAGCTTTCTTTTTGTCGGAGCTGCTCTTCTCCGTGATTTTAACGTTTGAAATATGAATCGGGCCCTCACGTTCGAGAATGGCACCGTTTTGCTGGTCCTGGGTTTTGCGCTGATGCTTTTTGATCATGCGCACACCTTCGATGAGGACCTGCGATTTAGCTGGGATAACTTCGAGGACTTTTCCTGTGGATCCCTTATGATTGCCGGAGATCACCTCTACGGTGTCCCCTCGTTTAACATGGAATTGTTGTTTGCTCATAGTACTTCGGGAGCAAGCGAGACGATCTTCATGAAGTTCTTCTCGCGCAGTTCACGGGCTACCGGTCCGAAGACACGGGTGCCACGGGGGTTTTGGTCTTTGTCAATGATGACAATGGCATTGCTATCAAATCGAAGGCAGGAACCATCAGCACGTTTGACGGGTTGCCGAGTGCGCACCACTACGGCACGCACAACATCACCCTTTTTGACGGTGCCACCAGTCGACGCTTCTTTGACGTTGCAGGTGATCACATCACCCACACCCGCAGTCATTGTGGACTTGCCGATTACGCCGATCATCGTAGCCATACGAGCTCCGGTGTTGTCGGCCACGTCCAATCTGGAACGTAATTGAATCATAAAATTTGGCGGATTGGGAGTTAGTGTTTGATCACTTCAACGAGACGCCAGCGCTTGAGGCGGCTGAGCGGACGAGTTTCCACGATCGAGACGCGGTCTCCGATCTTGGCTTCATTCTTTTCGTCGTGAACGTGAAACTTGGTTACTTGCTTGATGATCTTGCCGAACTTAGCGTGCGGTACGCGGGTAGTTGTTTTGACGACGATGGTTTTATCCATTTTGTCCGAGACAACTTCACCTACGCGTGTCTTGCGCAGACCGCGGGTAGACTCGACGGGAGTAGGTATTGTAATTTCTTCACTCATGACTGTGTGACGGCGGTTTTTTCTGTGATCGCGGTCTCGATGCGGGCGATATCCCGTCGGCTGGATTTCAAAAGGTGTGATTTTTCGAGCTGACCACCCTGTTGTTGAATGCGGAGGTTGAATGCCTCCTGCTGCAACTCGCGCTTGCGATTGAGTAGCTCTTTGACTGTCATCTCACGGATTTCCTGAATTTTCATTTTCTAAGGTGTGGGATGATTGTCAGGCGTGACGACGCGCAAGGAAGCGCGTGCGAACGGGGAGTTTATTTGCGGCCAAGCGCAGAGACTCGCGGGCAAGGGATTCGGGGATACCACTCAATTCGAAGAGGACATTTCCAGGTCGCACGGTTGCAACCCAGTATTCCGGCTGGCCTTTACCTTTACCCATTCGGGTCTCCGGCGGACGTTTGGTCACCGACTTGTCCGGGAAAATCCGGATCCAAAGTTTTCCTTTGCGCTTCATGTTGCGATTCATCGCAACACGAGCAGCTTCAATCTGTGTATTCGTGATCCAGGCGCGTTCTAGCGTCTGAAGGCCAAATTCACCAAAATCGACGGCGAGCATACGGGACGCGTTTCCTTTGCGGCTCCCGCGCTGGGACTTACGGTATTTAACCCGTTTGGGCATGAGTGGCATGACAGTTTCTCCTAAAGTATGTTAAATTTTCGCTGTCGTAGTTTCAACTGGTGCGGCATCAGCCTCCACCTTGTCTGCTGGGCGGCAGACCCAGCACTTGACTCCGATTTTGCCGGCGGTGGTATCAGCCTCCGCAAACCCGTAGTCAATTGGGCGTCGCAGCGTGTGCAACGGGATCGTTCCCTCGCGATACCACTCGGTGCGCGCGATTTCAGCACCACCCAAGCGGCCAGACAAGCGGACTTTGATTCCCTCCGCTCCCATGTCCATGGCAGTTTGGACGGCACGCTTCATAGCACGACGGAAGGAAATTCGACGCTCCATTTGGCCTGCAACGTTCTCAGCGACGAGCTGTGCATCGATCTCAGGTTTTTTGATCTCTACAATGTCAATCTTTACTGATTTTCCCTCAGCGAGACGTGAGACCTCATTGGTCATGTTCTCGATCTCAGATCCCTTACGGCCGATTACCACACCTGGACGAGCGGTAAAAATCGTCACACGGACGGTATTCCATGCGCGTTCGATGAGGATCTTCGAAACTGCCGCTGTTTTGAGGCGCTTCTTTAAGTGAGTGCGGATCTTCATATCCACGAAGAGGAAATCCGCGAGCTCTTTGCGCGAGGCATACCACTTCGATCGCCAGTCCCGGTTGACTGGAAGACGAAATCCGATTGGGTTTACTTTCTGTCCCATAACTTATTCTTGGTTGGCGGCCACAACAGCAGGGGCGGCTTCGGGCGCTGCTTCTACTGGTGCTTTTGATTTTGGTGTGCGCTTGGCCTTGGCACTCTTTTTCGCGGACTTTGGCTCACGACGTTTGATTTCAACCTCGTCGGAAAGGACGATGCGAATGTGGCTCGTCCGCTTGCGGATTGGTCCCGCACTGCCTCGAGCTTTAGGAACAAACCGTTTGATTGTCGGGCCTTCACCTACAGTCGCTTCCAAAACCACAAGGCTTTCCACGCGGAGATTATTGTTATTCTCCGCATTTGCAATAGCGCTCTTTAGCGTTTTCGCAATAAGAGGAGCTGCCTTCTTCGGCGTAAATTTTAAAAGGCTAAGCGCGTCCGTCGCAGGGAGCCCCTGGATTTCCCGCGTTACCTCGCGTGTCTTAAACGCGGATATACGCGCATAACGATATGTCGATAGAACCTGCATGGATTTGGAAGTTGTCGTTGTCTGATTGTTTCTATGGTCGGGCGTCGACCCGTAGTCGGTCACCAGTTTTCACTGGGTTAGTAGTTGATTCTAAATTCTGGATTATTGCTCCGCTGATGCGATCTCGCACATCGACCACTCTTACTGTGGCGATGCGGCTATTGTCACGCCACACTTGGAATGGCATGCCGATTTTCACTCCGTGTCTGTCGCCCAAATTGGCGACGATGAGTGACAAATCTTCGCGCACATCTACTACCATCCCCTCGGAAAGCGTAGGTTCTACTGCTTCGGTGCGAGCAACTCCAGGAGTTACTCCGAGAACCTCATTGGTTTTTCGGAGCTGAGATTCAAGTGTCGAGCGGATTTCCGCGTCGATTCCGTCGGTGGTGGCTAGCAGGGCGAGCACGGTTTCCGTTTGCATCACAAGCGTTTCCTTGAGCTCTTGGTTTTCCCGCCGAGCGAGTCGAAGGTCCCGGACAGCACCTAGAAGTCGCTGTTCCAACCTTGTTTCGTCTTCATCAATGCCGGAGAGCCCTAAAGTCTGCAACTTTAGCGATAGCTCGGCGGATTGCCGCTTGAAGAGCTCGGCTTCGCTGTTCGCGATGGCAAGGCTCTGCGTGAGAGCGCGAATTGTATTCTCAGCCAGCAGGATACGCTCTTGGAGTGAAGCGGAAGCGTCCTCATGGGACGCAGCTTCTCCTCCCGAGCCAAGCTGCGGGATTCGAAATCCAGAATTTGTCAAAGATCGATTATCTTGGCCCACGGAGGTGAATCCGAAGGCGAAGACGCAAAGGCCTGCCGCTATCGCAGCAAGTTTCATTGCTTATTATTTCGTCACTTTTGCGGTGTGAGAACCGTGCTTCTTGAATATGCGTGTAGGTGCAAATTCGCCAAGCTTGTGGCCAACCATATTCTCAGTGACGAACACTGGAATAAACGTTTTGCCGTTGTGAATGTTAAATGTGTGGCCAACGAAGTCGGGTGTGATCGTAGAGCGGCGAGCCCAGGTCTTGATCGGCTTCTTCTGGTTTGCGTCGTTGAGCTTATCGATTTTGTCGAGGAGCTTCATGTCCACATAGGGACCTTTTTTGAGTGATCTTGCCATGGTGCGCTATTTCTTGGACTTCTTTTTGCGACGCTCAATGATAAAGCTGTCGGATGTCTTGTGCTTGCGGCGGGTTTTGAAGCCCTTTGCCAGCTGGCCCCACGGGCTCATTGGGTGGTGACGTCCGCCACCGCCCTTGCTCTTACCTTGTCCACCACCCATCGGGTGATCGACCGGATTCATTACCATTCCACGAACATGCGGACGGATACCGAGCCAACGAGAACGTCCAGCCTTGCCGCTGGACACGTTCATGTGATCGGTGTTTCCCACCTGACCCACGGTCGCGTAACATTCCTCGTGGATCCTGCGCATTTCGCCGGAGGCTAGCTTCACTGAGGCATATCCCGCTTCGCGGTTAGCGAGTGTAGCTTGGGAGCCCGCACTGCGGACAATTTGGCCGCCCCGTCCGGGAATGAGCTCAATATTGTGAATTGTGGTACCGAGCGGGATTGATTTGAGTGGCAGCGCATTTCCAATCGCTGCGTCAATGCCTTCGCCAGCTTGCACTTTAGCACCTACATTCAATCCCGATGGGGCTAAAATGTAGGTCTTCTCGCCATCTGCATATTGCAGAAGGGCAATGCGTGCCGAGCGGTTAGGATCGTATTCAATCGCAATCACATCCGCTACAACTCCGCGCTTTGTGCGCTTGAAGTCGATCATGCGGTATTGACGCTTATGTCCACCACCCCGATGACGGGAGGTCATGCGACCGTTGTTATTGCGTCCCCCACTTTTTTTGAGCGGGCGGAGAAGCTTCTTCTCCGGTTCCGATTTCGTGATTTCCGCAAAGTCCGGGAGCGCTTTGAAGCGCATCGACGGGGTTAGCGGTCTAAATGTTTTGAGTCCCATGATGAATACCTCCCGTGATTAGACGAGATCGAGTTTTTCGCCTTTTTTGATCGTGACCACCGCTTTTTTCCAATGCGGCTTGCGACCGAAATCAGCGCGACGTTCGCGCTTTTTCTTTCCGGCGTAATTGGCAGTGTTCACAGCAACCACCGTCTTCTTAAAAAGAATTTCGATGGCTTCTTTGATCTGTTTCTTATTTGCAGCAGGGCTAACGCGGAAGACATACTTGTTTTGTGTCTCTGCGAGTAGCGTCGCTTTTTCGGTCAAAATGACCGTCTTAATATGGTCGAAAACCTGGCTCATTAGGACAACCTTTCGGAAAGTTTCTCAACCGCTTCGCGGGTGAGGATGATTTTGTCGAATGCGAGAAGTTGCTCTGTATTGACGTCAGTGGCATTTGCCAACAGTGTGTTCTGCGCATTGCGCGCAGACCTGAAGGTATTCTCGTCAAAGCTGGCACCCACAATAAGAGTCTTTTTTGCTTTATCGTTAATGGACGTGACGAGTGAAACGAATTCCTTTGTTTTACCTGCTGAAACACTGAAAGAATCCACCATGATGACGTCGCCGTCGAGGATGCGGGCGCTCAAGGCCTTGCGAAATGCCAATTTCTTGACGGCCTTAGGAACGTTCTTTGTGTAGTCTCGAGGCGTAGGTCCGTGAGCAACACCACCACCGACCCAAACGGGCGAGGAGAAGTAACCGGCACGTGCACGTCCTGTGCCCTTTTGGCGCCAGGGTTTGCGACCGGAGAGAGCAACTTCGCCCTTCGTTTTGACGGAGGCTGTGCCGCTTCGGCGAGCCGCTTGGATTGCGACAACGACATCGTGAACGGCCTGATTACCCTTTTTTTCGTCGGTGATCA
>JBGSMR010000270.1:0-2908 GCA_041740065.1 Chthoniobacterales bacterium | reverse complement strand
AGCTTCCACTTGTAGAGCAAATTGCTGCCAATGCAGAGTTCTTCGGCGATTTGAGTAACGGGTTTTCCTGTGCTGATGAGTTCCACGGCCTGGGCTTTGAACTCAGCGCTGTATCGTTGGCGAGGTTTTAGATTCATTTGGGTTTTGTAGAGGTTGCTGGTCCAGAAATCTAGCTCACCTCATAAGGATCTGGAATAGTTCGGGACATCTACCTCACATACGTGACGGAGACCTCGGTGAAACAGGATTACGAATTCGGCACAACTGTTGTGATTCATCTGCTTGCCTACTGGGAAAAAGTAAAATCGGCAACCCGGCTTTAGTTGCAGCGAGTCCCGCGGACCACTGCCGGAACGGCGAGCCGAAAAAAGCCAACTTCAAAGCACGGACACAATTTCGACTGGAATTTTGCTATTGATTGCAACGCGTGCTAGTCTTTCGGCAATGTATAAACCATGGGTAGCGACCCTCCTAATCGCCGTTTTTTTCGGAGTAGTCGCTCGGCCAGTTGTCGGTCAGGTGTTGGATGGGAAGACGCTGGTTGAGGCAGAGTTGATTGCCGATACCGAGAGTGTCGTGCCTGGTCAGACCTTTTATGTCGGGCTGCGGTTGCGGATGGCGCCGGGATGGCACACGTATTGGGAATATTCTGGGGACGCCGGAATCCCGACATCAATTGCTTGGCAATTGCCCGATGGGTTTGGAGCGGGACCTATTGAGTGGCCTATCCCCACCGCAAAGGTGGAGCCGGGGGACATCGAAGTTTTTGGGTATTCCAGTGAGGTGCTCCTGCTCGTGGCCATCCAACCTCCGCCCGATTTGGTGGTCGGATCTGAGGTGACTATTCGGGGGAAGGCGTCGTGGTTGGTTTGTGAAGCAATCTGTATTCCGGGGGATGCCCAACTCGCGATCACTCTCCCGGTGACGAGTATTGCAACGGGAGTGAAAAATCCAGAGTTCGATCGCTGGCAGCGTCGAATTCCTTCTGCAGACGCGCCGCCATTTTCGATTAAATGGGAGCAATCTGAAAAATTGTTGTCCGGCCGCGTGTCGTCGGACATTGCACTAAAGAACATCCGCTTTTTCCCTCTTCCGCAAGAAAATCAACCTGTGGGACATCCATCGGTTACAGATGAGGCTGGTGGGTCCGTTATCCGCGTCGAGGCTATCGCGCCGCTCCGGGGAGTGGTCGCCGTTGAAATCGACGGTGAAGAACGTTCGTGGTTGGTGACCGCGGACGCGATCAGTGCCTCACCGGCGGGATTCCCGCCGCTCTGGCAGGCATTACTTTACGGATTTCTTGGCGGCATTATCTTAAACCTGATGCCGTGTGTGCTTCCGGTTATTTCTCTGAAGATCTTTGGGTTTGTGCGGCAGGCTGGGGACGATCCTCGGCGCATTTTTCTTCATGGTGCGGCATTTTCCGGTGGGATCTTCTTGTGGTTCCTCGGCCTCGGCGCGGTGATTGTTGCTTTGAAAGCCAGCGGGAGCGAAGTCACATGGGCCTTCCAATTTCAGAACCCGGCGTTCATTCTTACCATCGCAGCCATTGTCTTCGTGTTTGCCCTCAATCTTTGTGGCGTTTTTGAGCTAACCTTGCCTGGTAAGGCGGTGGGGACCATGAGTGATTTGAGCGGCAAGGAGGGCTATAGCGGTTCTTTTTTCCAAGGGATGTTCGCAACATTGCTGGCAACACCCTGTACAGGGCCATTCCTCGGAACGGCTTTGGGATTCGCATTCAGCCAACCCAGCGCTGTCGTGATGGCAATGTTCGGATCTATCGCGTTCGGTATGGCTTCTCCGTACCTATTGCTTTCTGCCCGCTCTTCTTGGATGCGGTTTCTTCCAAAGCCGGGTGCGTGGATGGAAAAACTAAAGCAGTTCATGGCATTTCCTTTGTTCGCGACGCTCTTGTGGTTGCTGTCAATTCTTGGTGGGCAGAAAGGGATTGAGGGAATCCTTTGGGCGTCGGCATTTTTCTTGTGTCTAGGGTTGTCGGTGTGGATCTATGGTGCCTTTTGCACCCCGGTGAGCAGCGTCCGGACACGGAGCATTGCGATTGTGTTAGCTCTTGTCATCTCGATAGGTGGTGGCCGGTACTTCATCTGGGGAGGGTTTGCTAATGCGGCCTCTCCCTCAGCTTCCCCCACTGCGAAGGCGGGAATTCAATGGGAGTCCTTCACTCAGGCCCGTCTCGACGAGTTGCTCGCTGAGGGAACTCCAGTCTTCGTAGACTTCACCGCGGACTGGTGCATCACGTGTAAGTTCAACGAACGAACAGCAATCGATGTGCCTGCTGTCAGAGCGCTCATCACTGAGATGGGAATTGTTCCGATGAAAGCGGACTGGACGAATAGCAACCCCGAGATCACCGCAGCGCTGAAGCGCTTTGGTCGCGTCGGAGTTCCGTTTTACGTCATCTATCCTGCGGGAAGAGCAGATGAGCCGATAACGCTTCCAGAGATTGTCACGGAATCCATGGTGCTGGACGCGCTGAAAAAGGCACAGTAAGTGCCGAGTGTCAGTTGCACTATCAGAATCCGAGTGTAAGTTCCCGACGAACCTCAAACCTAAAACTCTTCGATAATTTATGAAACTGTATCATTTAGCCACCGCCCTTCTCGCTACCGCTACTATCGCAATAGCAGCGCCTGAGATCGGTAAGCCAGCTCCTGCTTTCACTCTAACGGATTCGAACGGGAAGTCCCATTCGTTGTCAGACTTCGAAGGTAAGGTTGTAGTTCTTGAATGGGTGAACTTCGGTTGCCCCTTCGTCAAAAAGTTCTACGACTCCGGCGAAATGCAGAAGCTTCAAGAAAAACACACGGGAAGTGATGTCGTGTGGCTTTCTATATGTTCATCCGCAGAAGGTAAACAGGGGTTTCACACGCCTGAAGAACTCAAAGCC
>JBGSMR010000242.1:0-14048 GCA_041740065.1 Chthoniobacterales bacterium | reverse complement strand
TGGCGCTGCTGAGTTTGATGACGGAAGTTCAAAAGCCAGAAAACCGGGATCGCATCCAATCCACAATGAGTGAGCTATCGAATTTAGAGCGCCTGATCTCGCGTGCCATGCAGGAGGAGCCGGAAAAACCTGCGGTGGAGGGCGAGGATGATATGGCACTCCGGACTGGCGCCACCCGGGCAAATCATATCGCCTCAGTGCTCGAAAAACGAAAAGCGGGCGTTGTCACTGCCGTCTTGAGCGACTGGGCCGTGCTTGGCCGGCTCGATGCATTAGCGAGGCAGTTGGAAAATCGTCGTCAGCAAATTGAACTCAGCGAAATCGAGATGTCCAATCTGGAATTTCAGCGCAATATCGTCAGTCTCGGGCTGGTGATTTTGGCAATTGTCCTGGCAATTGTGCTCGGCGCGGCAGGGGATGTGGCCCGGGCGATCCTCGATTGCGCGCGATATCTCGGAAACATGTGATTCACAATCTTCCTGCCTTCAAAATTCTTCATTTGCGATCTCGTCACCTCACAGGTTAGTCCTATTCCGTGCATAGTTTTTATTATCAGGGAGAGCAGTTGATGTGCGAAGGCGTTGCGTTGGATGCGATCGCGCAATCCGTCGGGACACCCGCATACGTTTATTCAGCGGATACGATTCGCCAACATTTTGAACGTTTAGACACGGCGATGGCTGGCGTAGATCACATGATTTGTTATGCCATGAAGGCAAATTCGAACCTCGCGATCCTGAATCTTCTGGCATCCATGGGAGCCGGATTTGATATCGTTTCCGGAGGGGAATTGTTCAGAGTTCTCAAGTCTGGCGGAGATGCCAGCCGCTGCACTTTTGCTGGCGTGGGAAAAACCCGGGAAGAAATCTGTTTTGCGCTCAAAGAAGGGGTCTATTCTTTCAATATCGAAAGCGAGGCCGAGCTGGAATTCATCAACACGGTTGCCGGCGAACTCGGTCTGATTGCGCCTATCGCCATCCGGATCAACCCTGATGTCGAAGCAAATACCCACAAGTATATTTCGACTGGAAAGAGCCAGAATAAATTTGGCATTGGTATCGATCGGGCACTCGAAGTCTACGCGCGAGCAGCGACTTTGCCCAATCTCAAAATCCGTGGCTTGCAGACGCACATCGGCTCGCAGATCCTCGATGCAAAGCCATTTGCGGAGGCTGTGGCAAAGCTCATCCCAATTGTCGAGACGCTGAAATCCTTGTATGCGATCGAATTCTTCAGCATTGGCGGAGGGATTGGCATTGTCTATGACCCGGCGCTGGAGAGCGGCGATACAGCCTGGTGGAGCACTCCGAAAAGCCTTACCGCAGACGCCTACGCCCGCCTTCTCGTGCCGCTGCTTCAGCCGCTCGGGCTCCGTATTCTCCTCGAACCAGGTCGCTTCCTCGTGGGCAATGCGGGTGTGCTGGTTTCCTCTGTCCTCTACGTCAAGGAAACACCAAGCAAGACATTCACCATCGTCGATGCAGCGATGAATGATCTCATTCGTCCAGCATTGTACGAAGGGTTTCACGAAATTCATCCTTTGAAAAAAGACACTGCCCGCCCGAACCTAAAAATGGATGTGGTTGGCCCCGTCTGCGAGAGCGGCGATTTTTTTGCTCAAGACCGTGAGATTCAAGCGCTGGAGCAAGGCGAGAAAATTGCGCTGATGAGTGCTGGCGCATATGGTTTCGTGATGTCGTCAAATTATAATTCCCGCCCCATGCTGCCGGAAGTGCTAGTTGAAGGCGACCAGTGGCACCTCATCCGAAAACGTCAGGAATTTGGCGATCTCATTCAGGGGGAGTCGATTCCTGCGCCGGCGGTTGAAACCCATTGATTACCGGACCGGGGCGGAAACCGGTAGTGAGATCAAAAATGATGCGCCCGCTCCTGGCGTGCTGCGCACGGCAACATTGCCTCCGTGAATGAGCGCGACGTTCTTCACAATGGACAGTCCCAATCCGGTGCCGCCGGCATCCCGCGCGCGATCTTTGCGCACCCGGTAGAACCGCTCAAAAATATGCGGCTGATCCTCGTATGGAATGCCAGGGCCATTGTCAGAGACGGTAAGCTCGATTTGATCCCCGCGACGTTTCGAACTGATCGTAATCATCCCTCCCGGATTTTTACCGTAGCGGATAGCATTTGCAATGAGGTTTAGCATCACTTGTTCGATCCTTGGAGGATCAACCTCGGCCACTTCTCCATCCTGGGCGAAAGCGTATGCGATGCATACGCCGGAAGCGGAAATTTCAGACTCCAGTTGCTCGACCACGCGTGCAGCCAGTTCATGTAGATTGGTCTGACGGTGAGCCAACTGCACGGAGCGATGCTCCAGTTGTGAAATCGTTAGAAGGTCATCGATGAGTAAATTGAGGCGTTTTCCATGGCGCTGGATTACCTCGAGTGATCGCAATGCCATGTCCCGATCATCAATCGCTCCATCAAGCAGCGTCTCGACATAACCTGATATAATCGCAAGCGGGGTTCGAAATTCGTGCGATACGTTGGCTACAAAATCCCGCCTCACAGTTTCCAATGAGCGGATTTCGGTGACGTCGTTGAACACGGCAAGGACCCCTGCTGGGATATTTGCGCCGGAGGGAAACAACGGCGCGACGGTCAAAATAAAATTCCGCTCTGGTTCACCGGCCGATGTGATCGCATCGGTATGAAATTCCAAGTCGACAGATCTAGCATCCGAGACGACACGTTGCATCGCAGTCGTGATCCGATGGTCCCGGAATACCTCAATGACCATTCGATTGATCGGCGATTGCTTAAGGTCGAACATCGAATACAAAGCATCGTTCGCTAGCCGAATTCGAAGCCCCTGATCGACGATCATGATCCCCTCTACCATACTCCCAAGGATGGCTCGCAGGCTGAAGCCTTCGTCCTCAAGCTGGCGACGCTGGCGATGGAGAGTTTCGGTGATTGCTCGCAGATCCGTCGACAACGTCGGAAAGAGTGGCAGACTAGGCAGCATGAGAGCTGGCAAGGGGATGTCGGAGGCCAATGCGGCTATGGCATCCCGAATCTCGAAAAGCGGACGGACCACATAGGCGAAACCCGCGTAAAGAACCGCCGCAACGAGCAGTCCAATCAAAGCCCACAATAGCCAGCCACTCACGTCGGATCCACAGCGCTAAATCGATACCCTTCACCCCGGATCGTTTCAAGTCGCGAGGAAAAATCCCCCAGCTTTTCCCGCAGCCTTCGCATATGCGTATCCACGGTGCGCGTGTCGATAGCGTTCTGGTATCCCCAGACGTCAAAAAGTAACGTTTCGCGCGATTGCGTGCGCCCACGCCGCTCCACAAGCAGGGTTAGCAACTTAAACTCGGTTGTCGTGAGCTCCAGACGCTGTCCACCCATTCGGATCTCAAAAGCCCCCTTATCCACGTGAAAGGGCCCCACTTCTAAAATATCGGCCTTGGCTGCCGTCCGGATTCTGCGGAGCAATGCCTGGATCCGAAGCACAAGCTCCTTTGGGCTAAACGGCTTCGGGACATAGTCATCTGCTCCAAGCTCGAATCCAGAGACGCGATCGTTGGTTTGCCCCTTGGCGGTGAGCATGATGATCGGAATCGTCGCTGTATCGGGATCATCTTTTAACGCTTTGCAGACTTTTTCCCCTCCCAATTGAGGAAGCATGAGGTCGAGAATCATGACATCGGGTCGTTCTGACCGCGCCATCTCGAGGCCTTGCACTCCATTTGTGGCAATCAGGACATTAAACCCAGCCCGGTTGAGATTATAGCGCAGTAAGTCAATGACATCCTGCTCATCCTCAACGATCAATACGGAATCTGACATGTGTCTTAACTGTCTAGCGGGAAACCCTTAGAGATCGCAAGCCCGCGTCGAACATAAAAAGCAACAATCCTGACACAATACTGAGTAGAAGATTGAGTTTTAGAGGAAATTAGCTCGGAAAATGATTCGGGCCACATCGCGGGAACTCAGAAAACAAAAAAACTGAACCGCGGTGGCCCGAATCGCTGCCTTAACCGATATATATGACCGACCTGACGGAGGATTGTTCAAAAAAGATAAAAGATTCTTGAGCCGACACGGATTCTTCCCCATCGGCGCATGGATCAGCCATTTTCACGTCGGTGATTGGCGGAGATACCCCGTGGCCAGTGCCGAAAACGTGGTGATCTGCGACTGGATCCAGGCGTCATCGTTATCAAGCTCGCAAGCTAACAATTGCGCTACCGCTGGGGCCGCTTCGATAGCGACCCGGGCATCCAGCAGGAGCACGCGGGTGCGCCTAGACAGGATGTCCTCGACCGAGCGAGCCTGTTCGTGTCTGGCCGCCCATGCAACCACCGCCAGCGGATAAGGCATTGCTGGATGAATGAGGCGTGCCAAATCGGGTTCGTCTCTCATTAAAGTGAGAATCGCTGCGCTGTCGGAGCCAAATTCAGCTAATTCGAATGGCAGGGGCGTGGCATTTGGACTCCGCCATCCATGCAGTTGCAGGTCGGCCGTCACGCATGGATTATCATCCAAAGCGGTCAACATGATGGCGTGATCCAACGTATCCTCAGCCATCTTGCGATAGGTCGTCCATTTTCCTCCAACAATCGTGACCAGCCCGGCATCTGAAACCAGCACTTCGTGATTTCGCGACACCGTTTTGGTCGCAGTGCCATCCTTGCCAGGACGCCGGACCAGTGGGCGCTGTCCGGCGAAGATGCTTAAAATATCTGATTCTTTGGGATCGCGTGCCAGATAGCGGGCTGCATTGCGAAGAATGAACCCTATCTCCTCGTCGAGCGCGCGAGGTTCTATCTCCGGCTGGCTCATCGGAGTGTCCGTCGTTCCCACAAGCACCCGGCCATGCCACGGGATGACAAACAATACCCGGCCGTCGTCGGTATGAGGGACCATGATGGCGGAATCTCCCCGCAAAAACGAGCGATCAAAAACCAGATGCACTCCCTGGCTGGGCTGCACTGCCGATGGAGCAAGTGCATCGTCCATGTGCCGGATGCTATCAGAAAATATTCCCGTCGCGTTGATAACGACCTTGGCTTTGACGTCATATTGTCGGCTGGTTTCTGAATCAGCGCAGACGAAGCCAGAGACCATGCCATCTGACTTTTTTAGTGCGATGACCCGCATGTAATTGAGCATTGTTGCACCGTGGTGTGCCGCAGTGCGGGCGAGTGTGATTGCAAGACGCGCATCATCAAACTGTCCGTCGAAATACTCCACTCCGCCGAGAAGGTTTTCCGATTCGATATTGGGGATCCTCGCAATTGTTTCCGCGCGCGACAGGAGTCGGGAGGGGGCGAGGTTCAGCTTTCCAGCCAAGGCATCATACACCTTGAGTCCAATGCCGAAAAATGGCCCTTCCCACCATTGGTAGCGGGGAACAATAAATGATAGATGGTGCACCAAGTGGGGTGCATTCCGGTGCAGGAGCCCGCGTTCGCGCAGCGCTTCCAACACGAGGGGAATGTCGCCTTGTTCCAAATACCGCACCCCGCCGTGGACGAGCTTTGTACTTCGGCTCGAGGTACCTTTTGAAAAATCTTCTGCCTCAACGAGCAAGGTGCGAAAACCCCGGGTCGCTGCATCCACAGCCACACCCAGGCCGGTGGCTCCTCCCCCAATAATCGCGACATCCCATGGCTCATCCGCTGCTAATTGTTCAAGGAAGTGATTTCGATTCATGGATGGTGTTTTGTTGATCGTTTACGGTTGCCAGTGCCGGGAGCGTTTAACCGCTCTTTTCCAGCGCCGCATGCGATCGCGACGTTCGCGTGCGGGCAGTGTGGCCGGAAACTCCCTGTCCACTTGCCGGATCTGGCACAGGGCGTCGCTGTCTGGCCAAAGTCCGACTCCCAGTCCGGCCATCATTGCTGCCCCGATCGCAGTGCTTTCAATCGCCTTGGGTCGCTCCACGGTGACACCCAGAAGGTCGGCCTGAATCTGCATTAGCAGGTCACTGGCACTCGCCCCGCCATCCGCGCGCAGTCTCCAAATTTTCATCCCGGCATCCTGTTCCATCGCACCTAAAAGATCGGTGACTTGGAACGCGATGCCATCCAAGGTCGCGCGCGCAATGTGGGCGGCAGATGTGCCACGGCTCAGTCCAAAAATACTACCCCGTGCCGATGCATCCCAGTATGGAGCACCGAGGCCGGTAAATCCCGGCACAAGAACGACTCCTCCGCTGTCGGGCACCTTGGCAGCCAGATCATTCACCTCAGATGCGGTCTGAATGATTCCCAGTCCATCCCGTAGCCATTGAATCGACGCCCCACCCATGAAAACACTACCTTCAAGGGCATATTCAGGAGGGCTGTTGCCGATCTTCCATGCAACGGTCGTGAGAAGGCGGTTCTTGCTTGGCACCGCATCAGCTCCCACGAACATAAGCATGAAACATCCCGTGCCATAGGTGCATTTTACCATACCCCGCTGGGTGCAAAGTTGACCAAATAGCGCGGATTGCTGATCGCCCACAGCGGCTGAGATAGGGATTTCAGCGCCGAAATGCTCTGGGGCGCATCGGCCGATGAGACCGCTCGTCGGGCAGATTTCCGGGAGCATTGCAACAGGGATATCAAACAACGCGAGCATTTCGAGATCCCACTCGCCGGTGCCGATATTCATCAACATCGTTCGTGATGCGTTGGTTATATCCGTGCGGTGAACCCGGCCATTGGTGAGTCGAAATATCAGCCAGCTGTCGATAGTCCCGGCGGCCAGATCGCCTGCTGCTGCCCGCGCATGGCCGTCGGGGATCTCTCGGAGGAGCCAATGCAGCTTGCTTGCGGAAAAGTATGAGTCCAATACCAACCCGGTTCGCTCTTGCACAAGACGTTCTTTGCCAACCTCTCGCAGAGCCTCCATGTGATCTGCCGTTCGGCGGTCCTGCCACACGATTGCTCGATGCAGAGGCACCCCACTCTTGCGATCCCAGATCACCACAGTTTCGCGCTGATTGGTAATCCCAACTGCCGATAGACCAGATGCTGAACCGCCTGACTTTTTGATCGCCTTTCGCCCGGTGACAAGGACCGACTGCCATATCTCCTCGGCATCATGTTCCACCCATCCCGGTTGTGGAAAATGTTGGCTGATTTCCTCCTGCGCCGTTCCAAGCATGTCGAGGTTTTGATCAAACACAATGCCTCGTGTGCTCGATGTGCCTTGGTCCAGTGCGAGGATGGTATTCATTCAGAGCGGGGGGAGACGCGGCACAAGGCCAGCATGTGTCTCATGTAATCACATCCTTGTTATACGCGCACGCGCAATCGAACCAATTGGCAGCATTTGACCTCAGCATATTTCGTCTTTGCTGTTCAGACTGCGGTGGAATCAAAGATCTTCGTATCCTGCCGAGTGGAGCGTTTTTCGCAATTTTGCCTTCCCGCCAGATACGATGACATCTCCATGACCTACCACGATCCGGTCGAAATCCCATGCCAATATCTTACGCATGGAGGCTACAAATGCCAGTTCGTCCTTGATGGCCATTTTAAACGGGCGAGTCATGCCCGGCTCGTGTTCGGCACCAACTGTGGCAGCGCGAAGGAGGATTTCCGCCCAGAGGCCTTCACTTTCGGCGAAGTTGACTAGCAGGTCCGCGACAATGAGCGTTTGGGACGGGCGATGATAAAAAACGATTTCACCCATGTCTGGCGCACCGTCAACAGAGGCAACCTCCACCTCACCGTCCCAATCGGCAGGCGGCGGAATAAGGGTGCCGATTGGAAAATCTAGGTCGGTCGCGAAACCGTCCGGCGCCAGATAGGAGGCCGCGGGGAACGCCTCCCGACCTTCTGCGGCGAAGGTGTCGTGCCGGAGTAGTGTATCAACGATCCACTCAGGGTCTCCCAACTGGCTGACCGCCGCCACGTCTTGCGGCGAAAACGGCGCTGTGGAATGAATAATCAGCTTCCCTGATGCTAGGCGAAGGATCGTGACATTCCGGTTGAGATCCACGCCCAAAGTCTTTAACGGGTACGTGATCATCCATAGGTTTGGTGCGATGGATGTGAGCGGAGTAGAGGCAGGCATATTCAATGATGGTGTGGAACAATCAGAATTCGCATCAGACACCGCCGCTGGGTGTGTCCGTCTTGCTTTAGCTGCCCCATCGGCCATTCACCGCAGGGATCCAACCACGCAGGTGACCATGGGCGTAATCTGTCTTCCCGATAGCACCAATCATTCGTGTTCCGGTCGCCTTCCGCCATGCCTTGCTCATGCTTTCGCCGGTGTGGCATCCCCAGCTTTTGATCAAAGCATCGCGGGTAAATAACCCTCGCCGGATCTTTTTCAGCTCGTCTTCGTGCAACCACGATTTGGAGCCACTGTCGATTTCATTGCTATAATCGAACATGAAACACGCCCGATTCGAATGGCCGTAAAATTCGAAGTTCGCAATTTTTACGCGATCACGAGGCTGACCCTGATTGAGGTAATTGATCACGTCGTCACCGGTATCAAACCAAATCAGGTTCACGCCGTATCTGTCTCGCACCGAGATAATATTTGCTACGAGGTCTGCGTTGTCCTGGCGCGTGGCCCGGCGAACATAGCTGGGTTTGTGGACGAGCCATGTGATCCGTGCCGCGTAGCCGCGCTCTTTTCGGATTTGTTGGATCCGAACCCGCGCGGCACGGATGAAGTTCCCCCACCAGAGATCATGCGGCTCGGCTTTAAATTTTTCCCACTCGATTAACGATGGTCCTCCACTGAGGAGAATATATTCACGCTCCGGTGCGGCGGCCGATGCCGTTGAGATCGGGCCGAATGCAATACAAAGAAGCGCGAGGAAACTTAAACCATAACGATGCATACCTCGAAGGTTGTGGCGATATCGCACCGCAGCAAGTCGAATCGAATGGAATTTGCACGAAAATCTCATCCTTCGGAGAGCCAGCGTCGCGGAAAATCCGTGGTTATTGCATCCACCGCAGCCTCTAGGCATCGTCGGAAGCGGGCCCTGGTGTTGATTGTGTACGTAAAGACATCGCAGCCGTTGGCTTTGAGATCCGCGACCAGCTTCGGGGTGAGATGCCTGCTAAATCCCAAATCCAAACCATGGAGATCCGCTTCGCGCACGCGCTCGCTCAACCATGCCCCGATTGTCTGCTTCGCAGTCCGCGGGATATCCTTATAGTCGGCGAAAAGCCAAAGCGCTCGCACATGAGGAATACATCTTCGGGCCTCGCGAATCGTTTGATAGTCAAATCCGATCAACGTGATTTCGCAATTCACGCTCCCGATTTCCTGCAACGTGACCGCCACGCGCTCCACCAGTCGTTCCCCTTCCTTCAGTTCCAACACGCACAATTTGTTCGTTGGCACGCTGGTGAGGATCTCATGTAGCGTGGGAACCCCTACGCCGACGAAAGCGGCCCCCTTCCAGCGCCCAGCGTCAAGCTTTTGAAGTTCATTCCACGTGATGTGCGAAATTGGTCGCGGGTCTCCGGTGGTGCGCCGTGCGGTGGCGTCATGCATCGCCACCACCACTCCATCCCGAGTCAGACGCAGATCACACTCGATACCATCCGCACCGGCTAACCATGCCGCGTCGAAGGCTGCCATCGTATTCTCAGGGGCTTCGCCTGATGCTCCCCGATGCGCAATAATCTGCGGCTTAACCTGCGGCTCCACAGATCAATACAGAGCGTACGTCATTCCCAAAGGTTGGAGCCAATGGTAGGCGCGAAAAACTACAAGGCAAATCAGCAGCGATGTCAGTGCTGCTACTAAAGATTGGCGGCGAAGCGAATAAAACGCGCAAGAAACCGACGAAATCAAAAGAAGGACAGGGATCCAGCAAACCAAATAACAACTCAACGGATTCGCAGCGAACGCATGAAGAAGATATAGATTGTACGGCTCAGGGAGGATTCGGACGTAAATCACCGGCGCAAGAAGCAGCGTCCCCAATGATTCGTAATAAAACGGCTCCGGTCCACGCACCAACACATAGAAGAATACAAATGCCACAGTAAAACTCACAACCGTGAGCGGAGACACCAAGATACGCTTCAAGTTACAGGACCTCTCTGCAAGGCCCGGGAAAGAAAGGCGATCTAGCCGATGTGCACCCCAATGCATGCCAGCACTATGGCACGCGCCGAGGCGAATTCCCAACTTTTACTTCTGAGTTAGCGGGAATTTATTTTGGATCTCAGCGATGCCTATTTCTTTTCCTCATTGAGGATGGCCTTTACAGCCTCTTCGATCTCAGCGGCGAGGGTCGGGTCATTGCGCAGGGCCTCTTTTGCGGCATCCCGGCCTTGGGCGAGTTGGGTGCCTTTGTAGCTGAGCCATGAGCCGCGTTTCTCGAGAATTCCTTTTTCGATAGCCAAATCGAGTAATGACCCCACGCTGGAAATTCCTTCTGCATACATGATGTCGAATTCTGCCTCTGTAAATGGTGGCGCTACTTTGTTTTTAACCACTTTGAGTCGGGTCCGGTTCCCTGTGACTGTGCCGTCGCTGGTTTTGATGGCGCCGATTCGGCGGATATCGCATCGCACACTGGCGTAAAATTTCAGCGCCTTTCCCCCTGGAGTCGTTTCGGGATTACCAAACATGACGCCGATTTTTTCGCGGATTTGGTTCGTGAAGATGCACACGGTGCGGGACTTTGAGATGAATGCGGTGAGTTTCCGCAAAGCATTGCTCATCAAACGGGCTTGTGCACCCACCACGGCGTCGCCGATCTCCCCCTCAAGCTCAGATTTCGTAACTAAAGCGGCTACCGAGTCAAGGACGATGACATCCAGCGCGTTCGAGCGCACTAACGTCTCGCAGATTCGCAATGCCTCTTCACCGGAGCTCGGTTGGGACACAAGAAGATCATCTAAATTGACTCCGAGCTTACGGGCATAACCGGGGTCGAAGGCATGTTCAACATCAATAAAACCTGCCAATCCCCCTCGCTTCTGAGCCTGTGCCACAACCGTAAGCGTGAGCGTGGTTTTCCCTGAAGATTCCGGCCCATAGACCTCCACAATACGTCCACAGGGAAATCCCCCCACGCCGAGAGCCCGATCAATCAAGATGTTCCCGGTAGGAATCACGTCGATATCCACATCGCTGGCCTCGCCGAGGCGCATAATGGCACCGTCGCCGTAGTCCTTGGCAATTTGCTGAAGGGCGAGATCAAGATTACGGTCCCGTGTAGCGAGTGCTTTTTCTTCGGTCTGCGTAGTGTCAGTGGATTTTGCCATGGTCGTTAAAGTGTTGAGTCGTGAAATTACATGGTATTTGGATTTGGCGAAATCAAATTCGCTAGGTCATCGGTTTTTTTTCCCAGTTTGCCTCCAGGATTCTCGAAATCGGCTAAAATTCCCTCTAAAAGATGCGTTGCCGCTACGAGATCCGTCTGATGTGATGATCGGTCATGTGGTGGGTGATGTTCGGCTTATGGTGTGTGGGCGTAACGGTGTTATCGTCGATCCCTGGCAATAGCTTTGCCGAAATCAAGTTGGATCACGCGGACAAGGTGGTCCACTTTGGCTTGTTTTTCGTGGGGGCCTTCTTTTTGACTGCTGCCATGCGTAGTTCATTACGGTGGTCGCCATGGGTCATTATTCCGGTGGTGGCTGTGGCAATGTCGTCGCTTGGCGTTTTGGATGAATGGCACCAGCTCTACACGCCGAAGCGGAGCGGGGCAGATATGGGAGATTGGATTGCTGATTCCTTGGGTGGCATCGCTGGGGCGATTACGCTATATGCGGGATATGGATTTTTTAGACTCTTCGTCCGTCCCAAGCCGGATCCAGTTGCTCCAACAGCAGATTGAGCGGGCCAATCGGCTCTATTATGATGAGGCCCAGCCCGGGATCAGCGATCGCGACTACGACGCTCTGTATCGGGAGTTGGTGGACTTGGAGACCCTTCACCCGGAGTTTGCCAGCGCCGAATCGCCCACGCGAAAGGTCGGCGGCAGCGTGCTCGAGACGTTTGTTCAGGTCGCGCATCGCGTGCCGATGCAAAGCTTGGACAACACCTACGCCGAGAACGAAGTGGTCGCATTTTACAACCGCCTCGAACGGCTGATCCCGGGCGCGGACTTTTCAACAACCATTGAACCGAAAGTAGACGGCGTGGCAATCTCCTTGCTATTTGAAAACGGAATACTCACCCGCGCCGCCACCCGCGGCAATGGTACTACAGGGGATGAGGTCACAGCGAATGTCAAAACTATCCGCTCAATCCCTCACCAGCTAACCCAGTCCTTCCCGAATGTAGTCGAAGTGCGAGGAGAAATCGTGCTTCCCAAAGCGAGGTTTTCGAAAATTAACGCAGAGCGCGACGAGGCCGGGCTGCCGCCCTTTGCTAACCCCCGCAATGCGGCGGCAGGATCACTCAAGCAACTCGACTCCCGGATTGTTGCCAGCCGAGGACTAGACGCTGTATTCTACGCCATCGGCGCATGGGAGGGATCTCCTGCACCCGTGTCACAGGAGGCACTCCTGGATTGGCTTGCGGAAGCGGGTCTGCCAGTGACGGGCTGGCTCCGCAAGGTTCAAAATGCAGAGAGCGCGATCGACGGAATTCGTGAACTCGGAGCCATTCGTCATGATTTCCCGTTTGAAACCGATGGTGCCGTTTTGAAAATTAACACTATCGCCCTCCAGCGAGAACTGGGATCGACGGCCAAGGCGCCGCGCTGGGCCATCGCATATAAATACGAGCCGGAGCAGGCCGAAACGGTGCTTCAAGCCATTACCATTCAGGTCGGTCGCACCGGCGTCCTGACTCCGGTGGCCGAGTTGGTGCCCGTGGTCGTCAGCGGTAGTCGGGTCAGTCGAGCAACACTCCATAACGAGGAGGAAATCCAAAGAAAGGATATCCGGGTCGGAGATGTCGTTGTCATCGAAAAAGCGGGCGAGGTCATCCCAGCTGTGGTGGCAGTAAAAACCGAACGCCGCAAAGGCACGGAATCTGTATTCGTAATGCCAGAGCATTGCCCGTCCTGTGGCAGCAAGGTGGTCCGCGAACCAGGTCAAGTTGCGGTACGCTGTGTGAATCCGTCTTGCGGCGCGCAACTCCGGCGGCGGCTCGAGCACTTCGCATCGCGAGGCGCGATGGAAATCGAGGGACTCGGCGAAGCCATGCTCGATCAAGTCGTTAGCGCGGGGCTGGTCCATGACATAGCTGGAATATATGACCTGAAACTGGACCCGTTGCTGGCCTTGGAGCGAATGGGCGATAAGAGCGCGAAAAATCTTCTGGCCTCGATCGAGGCGAGCAAGCAGCGGCCCTTTTGGCGTCTCGTTTTTGGCCTGGGAATTCTCCATGTCGGCGCATCATCGGCACGTAAACTAGCAAACCGGTTTCGCACGATGGACCGAATGGCTGCTGCAACACGGGATGAACTCCAGGCCGTGGATGACATCGGCGAGGTGGTCGCGCAAAGCATTCACGATTGGTTTCGACAACCTGCCGTTATCGAGTTACTTGCGCGCTTGCAGTCTGTCGGAGTGAATCTTGGCGATGATCGCTCAGACAGCGAGACAGGAGACCAGCGGTTCCTCAATACGACCTGGGTACTGACTGGCGCAATGCGTATGACGCGCGATGAGGCGAGTGAAATCATCCGGAAATTTGGCGGAAATGTTTCGTCCAGTGTTAGCAAAAAGACCACCTATCTCCTCGCCGGTGACGATGTGGGCACAAAGATGGCGAAGGCCGCGCAGCTGGGCGTCAGAATCCTAACCGAGGCGGACTTTCAAAAGCTGCTCGAATGATTCTTTCGGCAGTGTAAATCGCAACAACACACCCATTGATCCCCATTTGCCGGGCGTCGATTAGGAGAAGGACTGCATCTTGCGCTCAAGTGGGCTGAAGGGATGAATATTACAGACACCATCTACCAGCAAAACGGGGTTTTTGTAACATTTTACAGCCTGACCCGAATGGCACTAACTTAAGGGAGGTTTGGGACGAATGGAGGGAGCGGGTTTGGGGGACGGTTCGGGGGATTGGAGGATGAGTTTCTGGGTGATCTCGCGCATCTCATCGACGAGTTGATCCAGAGCGCGTTGGTT
>JBGSMR010000196.1:0-7931 GCA_041740065.1 Chthoniobacterales bacterium | reverse complement strand
GTGCCCGTGCCCGCGGTGCGTGCTGGTGATCCAGTCCCGGTCGTTGAGCGCCGCGCAGATGCCGACGGCGACGGCTTCCTGCCCGACGTAGAGGTGAATGAAGCCAGGCATCTCACCCTTCTTGTAATGCGTGCCGGCGGCCTCCTCGAACTGCCGCAGAAGCACCATGCGCTCGTAAAGATGGAGCAACTCGGCCTTATCGGGGACATCGCTATCGGATGAATTGAGAGCATTCTGAGCTGAATATTTCGTTTTCGGGGACATAAGCTTATTGGAATGCGGGACGATCTTTTGCACCGCCTGTTTCACGGGAATTTTGCAGGTTTTTTAAAAAGTTTTTCCTGAACGTCTGCTATGCCGCGCTCGGCACCACGAAAAGCCCAGACCTGCGAGCGGTCTTTGCTGTAGGGATTCGACGGGGACACGCCCGGGACGTGGTATTCCAACTCGCTGAACGCTCCGAGTTCGTTGTTCACGCAGCAGGCTTGCACGCAATAACCATACCCGTCGGGGTCGTCCCAGCGGGTGTCCACATACTCTCCGTCTGGAACGACACCAAAATTTCTGACAACAAGGTTGGTAGTTTCACCCTGTTGGAAAAGATACCCAACCCGTCCGCGACACGCCTCGGGACAAAGCCCGAGTTTCTGCCCGCCAACCGCCCTCATCCGGTAGCGGAGTTCTCCGGGTGAGTGTTGCAAATCCCCCGGCGGGATTTCGCCGAAGAGGATGTCGGGCGCGGGCATTCCGTGCGTGGCAATTATCAATTCGCCTCCGTGCGGCATCTGCATCAGTTGCCAGAGGCCGATGCGGGTATCCGCCGGCTCCATCATCTGCAAGGTGGAAAAAACTTCATACCCAGCGAACTCCACACGCTCGGGGCCAGTGACATCCCGCAGCGGATTTGTTGTGGATCCGAAGGTCTTTGTAATCCGGAGCGGCACGGTCAGGCTCAACCGCCTTGGCGTCATCGTCAGGTCCATGACAAGCCGGAGGCCGCCCTCAAAAACAGAAGCTTGATACGATCCCGGGTCGAGTTCCGACGGTTGCAGGTAGCGATCCTGTGCGGGGAAATTCGGCAGGAAGAAATCCAACTCCGGGGCCAGCCAGGTCCGATCTCCTCCCGTGTTATGCCAGACTGTCGATGCAAAAAGTTTCTTCGCCCCGCCCGGTGTTGCCAGCGCCGGGTTGGTCCAATAGAAGTTGTCGCCTCCTGCAGGCGGAAACAACCCGAGGGCTCGCCCGCCATGGGGAAGAACGAGCAGGCTGGAGCCATCCGCAAAATGCAAAGGTATCGTCTGCATTCCTGCAGATTCGAGGTGACCGGCAAGATCCGCGCAGTTCATCTCCGAAAGAGCATCAGAGATACTTCTGACCGAAGCGCGCTTCCGATTCGGCACGAAATTCTGACAGGAGCGACATCAGGGCGGTCGTCCCTCCATCAAGCACAAGCGTCTGGCCAATCATGTACGAGGCCGCATCGGAACACACAAACGCCACCAGCCGCGCGACATCAATCGGCAGTCCGTATCGCCCGGCCGGCACAAGATCGTGAGCCATCTTTTTTGCATCGGACTCCTCGTAGCCAGAGATCGCATCGTAGACTCCTTCGACCGCGACCCAGCCGGGGGCGACAGCATTGACCCGCACGCCCTTGTGGGCCAGTTCGACGGCGAGCGCGCGAGTGGATGCGATGATCGCGCCCTTCGTTCCGGCATAGACCGCATGCTCGGCGGCACCGGCCACTCCGTGGATCGATGTTATGTTACAAATCGAGCCCTTACCGGCCTCGATCATCGCTGGAACCAATGCCTGGGTGAGAAAAAACGCAGCGCGGATGTTGACATCATAGATCTTCTCAAACTGAGCCGGTTCGACTTTGAGAAAGGGTTTATTGAACGTGATGCCTGCGTTGTTGACAAGGATGTCGATGCGACCGAATTCCGCCAGCACCTCCGTCCCGAGCCGCTGCACGTCCTCTAACTTGCTGAAATCCGCTTGAAACGCCTTAGCTTTCACCCCCATTGCCACCGCTTCAGCCACACCTTCCTCCGCACCCGTTTTTGTGCTGCTGTAGTGAAAGGCCACCTGTGCACCCTGGCGTGCAAATTCAAGGGCCACTTCCCGGCCGATACCGGTTCCGGAGCCGGTGACGAGGACGTTCTTAGAGCAGAGAGAAGGAATTTGCATGAGATGTAAGCTTGAAAGACTGAGAGGAATCATTTCCGGGAATCCGGCTTTTGGTTTCGGGGTTTTCTTGTTTTTGTGCCTGAGGCCTCAAGTTTGTTTTTCGGTTTGCCTGCGGGCTTCAAAGCCGGTTCTTGCAGCCTCGTGATCTTAGCCGCGGGCGGCTGCTCAGGCTGAAACCTCAAGCACGATCGAATATATTCGGTGGGCGACATGCCGGTCAGGTCCCGAAAGGAGGTGTTAAAATGGCTGAGCGTCTCAAAACCGACCTCCATCGAAATTTCAGTGACACGTGCACCCGGCTCGCCCAGCAGGGCGAGGGCCCGCGAGATCCGGTAAGCGCGGATGTAGCGCACGCAACTCACCCCCATCGCCCTTCGAAAGCACGCCTGCATCACACTCACACTGAGCCCCGCAGCCCTCGCGATCTGTTCGATGTAAAGGTTTGTGGAATGATATTCGTGGATGAATCGCAGTGCCTTCTCCACATGGGGCCAATCCACGGCTTCGAGTTTGAGCGCAGGCGCTCTGCCAGTGGCATGTTCCCATCGCACGAGGTCCACGAGTGTCTCGATGAGAAGTGCGAGCAGGCGAAGCTGGCAACCAATCCCCGGGGCGGACACCTCTCTCACCATTTCTTCGAAGACGTATTTCATTCGCTCACGGATGTCCGCGGACAGGCGGACTGCCCGGTGCTGGACATCCTGGACAGCAGTAAATCGTGCAAGGAGGCGAGTTCCATCCCCGGCAGGTCCCATCCCACAAAGTACAACCGGCAGAAAATGCACGGTAACTGAACGATAGGGATAACTCTTGAAACGGGCGTAATGCGGCGTGTGTGGCCCCATCAGAAGAAGGTCGCCGGCCTTTCGTTCGATCTGACCAGCTCCGATATATTGGATGATCTCTCCGGAGAATATAAAGCTCACCTCGCAATAGGGGTGCTGCTCCGGGTGAGGCGCGGTGCGTTGCATCGGCTCACCACTCTCGATTAAATCGTGTCGAACCCAAAGCGGGCGAAGCGTGTTGACCGGGCGATACACCTCTTGCGCTTCGGCAATCCACGCCGAATCCGCGCTTTCCAGTTTTGGGGGGAGGGATGCTGCCATCGTTTATAATTCTTTCCACGAAGGGAAGCCAGACTCAATTCCCAAGTGTGAAAGTGATGGTCTTTCACCCCAAAACAGGAGGTTGAAATTCCTCCGTCTGTGATGGAATGCTGAGGGTTCCGATTTCGGCTTAGCTCCGGCTTCCAGGACAGATAATATTTCGATTCCGCATGACATCCCAAACATCGCTCCCCGGACCTCTGGAAGGCTCCTCTAATTGTCCATTCAGTTTAGACGGAAAAGTAGCCGTATTGGTCGCCGCAGGCGGGGGAATCGGGCGGGCAGTGGCCACAAGTTTTGCCCGCATGGGTGCCAAGCTGGTGATTTCTGATGTCAATCCGGACAGCATCGCCACGTTGGAGAATGATGCATCCCTGCATCGGACCGAGGTTCTAAGCCTCGGCGTGGATGTCCGGAATACACCATCTGTGGAAGCACTGTTCACCGCGGCAATGGAACGGTTTGGGAAAATTGATATCGTGGTGAACATGGCCTTCACCAACGTGCTAAAACCGCTTCAGCAGATGAGTGACGAGGAATTCCAACTTACAATGGATGTGTGTCTCGGTGGAAGTTTCCGGATTTCGCGGGCCGCGCTGGGCCACATGGTTCCGCAGCGGAACGGCGGATGCCTGATTCATTTCAGCAGTATCGCGGCAGAGGCGGCGCTCGGTCGCGGCACCGGCGCCTACGCGGCGGCAAAAGCGGGCATCAACGCCCTCGTTCGAGAACTCGCTGTGGAGTGCGCTCCCCACAACATCCGCGTCAACGGCATCGCTCCATGCCAGACCCGCACACCCGCGCTCCAACGCTTGCTGGACGACCGTTCGGTAGCCACCGAAGGCTCTATCGAAGCCCGCATGCTGGGCCGCATTCCACTGGGTCGCCTCGCAGAACCGGAAGACATTGCCGAGCCCTGTGTCTTTCTGGCTTCTGATGCTGCCCGCATGATCACAGGAATTATTCTGCCTGTGGACGGCGGATTTCTTTCGCAGTGACCGAGGGTTATTGTAAGAATTCACAACGCTAAACTATGACCACCCTAGAAGACATCAAACAAACCTCAGTCCTGGCAGGCTCCGTGGCGCTCTGGGCGACCGGCCAATCCGGATTTCTCATCAAATCTCCCGGCGGCACCGTGCTCGCGCTCGACCCGTATCTTACGGACAGCTGCCAAGCCGTCGGTTTGGAATATGGTTTTGATTTCACCCGACTCACCCCCTCCCCCATCGCCCCGGCGGAACTTGTCGGTCTGATTGACGGTTATTTGCTCACCCACACCCACGGGGACCATCTCGATCCAGAGACGCTTGCAGGATACCGAGCTGCTGGCGGCAAAGGTCCCTATGTCGCACCGATGGAAACTGTGGACAAACTCCAATCCCTCGACGTGCCGGCAGACCAGATTCTTCCGATCTGGCCGAACAAGAACCACGTCATCGGCGACATCACCGTGCAGGCGACATTTGCCATCCCTTTCGGAGGTGACGACCTCACGCACATCGGTTACCTCGTGAAAATCTCCGGCGGTCCGACAATTTATTTCACCGGCGACACCGCCTACCACGAGCTGATTTCCGACGCAGTCGGTCCCCACAAGCCCGACCTGCTCGTCGCGGTGATCAATGGTGCCTTCCGCAACATGGGGCCTGCTGAAGCCGCCCGACTTGCCGCGGAACTGAAAGTCGCGCGCGTCATTCCCTGCCATCACAATCTCTTCCCGGACAACTCGCTTCCGACTTCGCTCTTTCACACCAACCTCAAATGCCTGGGCCTCGGCGACCTCCTACTCGAAGCCCGCGACGGCGAAAAAATTGTCTTCACCCCTGCCGCAGCTTAGCCTGCAAACCCAACCCAACTTTTATGAAAATCGCACGTATCGTCACCCCTCAAGGAGCCACTGTCACCGTCACTGAAACCAATGGCCGCCTCGAGCGCCTGGAAGGCTCTCCCTTCGGTTCGCTCACTCCGACCGGCGAAATCGTGGATGCCGCAAAATGGCTTCCTCCCGTGGATCCCACGATGTTGATTTGCATCGGTCTGAATTATCGCAAGCACGCGGTCGAGTGCAACCTGCCCATCCCGGAGCAGCCGGTCGTCTTCATGAAAAACATCGAAGCTGCGACCGGACATCAAGAGCCGATCCTCGTGCCCAAAGTCTGCGGTGAAGAGGTGGATTTCGAATGTGAGCTGGCCATCGTGATCGGCAAACCCTGCCGGGATGTCTCACCAGAAAACGCGCTCGATTACGTCCTCGGCTACACGGTTGCCAATGACGTTTCCGCCCGCATCTGGCAAATGCAACGCGGAGGCTCGCAGTGGGGCCGCGGCAAAAGTTTCGACACCTTCGCACCGATGGGGCCGTTCCTCATCACCGCTGACGAAATCCCAAACCCCGACAACCTCGGCATAAAAACCGTCCTCAACGGCGAAACGGTTCAAGATTCCAATACCTCGGACATGATTTTCGACATCCGTACGATCATCAGCTTCCTCTCTCAAGACACCACGCTGCGTCCGGGCACCGTCATTCTTACTGGCACACCCGAAGGCATCGGCTGGACCCGCGACCCGAAAATACTCTTGCACAGCGGCGACACGGTCAGCATCGAAATCGAAAAAATTGGCACCCTCACTAACCCGGTGAAGTAATTGCTCCTCACGCCAGAAAGTCGTGCAGGATCTGGCCAGGAACGAGCGTGAAATCTGCCTTCCAGTAAAATCCGTCGCATTCTTCCAGCACCGGCAGGCGGTGAACGGGAAACTGCGCGTTCGGCCGTAACTCCACCGTGCAGGGTCCCCGCCAACACTCGTGAATTTTCAGGTCGGTCAGACGACGGCCGGTGATTTGCCGGACGGCGGCCCGTCCGTCAATATGCTGGATGACCTTGTAGTTAATGTTGAGCGCAAAATCAAACGCCTCGCGCTTCAGATCCTCCAGATTCCCGCGCTGTTGTTTGTAGGCCATCGTGCCTGTCACGCAGGTTATCCCGTTGCGCTCAGCCGTCGCTACGATCAAATCCCCACGGTATTCGATGCGCGGTTCGCCGAGTTTTTTTGGCTGACCGTGAATCTCGCGGCCAAGAGCCAACCCTCCGTCGCTATTAATCAGAAAATAGGGAGAATATCCGCCGGTCGCCACACCCGGCAGACTCGCGCCGACCATCACATTGCACTCATTGTAAGGCCCCAAGAAGTCAGTATCTGGCATGTTGTAAATGTGCATCAAGACCCGGTCGCCCACCGGCACCAGCGGCTCAGGCAGGATGCGACGGATCGCCGCCGGATCTGTACGATAAACCAAGGTCAAGACCTCCACAGAACGGTAGGAGTATGGAAAACTCGGCGATAGTGGAGCATCCACCGGCGTGGACCAGTCGGCAGGGGAGTGTGTAGCGCTCATAAAATCAAAAATCTCCCAAATCCGTTGTCCCCTCAAGCTAAGTAATGATTTCTAGCAATTTTTCATCGGAAAACAGTCAGCCCGAATATATTGTCCTGGTATCATCGGTTCCTCGCGATTTCCAGTGGATTCATGTCAACAGAATGGTGTCGCGCAGAGGCGCTGAAGCGCAGAGAATTAAAACCCTAATTACCCCCATGCTTGATTCACGGCTTACTCCCCGCATCCTCTGCTTTTACATCTTGGCATTTCTGTTTTTTGCGACGCTCGGTTTCTGTCGAGACGCACCCACCGCGACCAAAATTTCCTTTCACGGATATCATATCAACCAGCCGCGGTGGCGCTCGACGGAATTTCCCAAGGTGATCACGCTGGCTGGAGGAGGGATTGCCAATGACGCCGACGGGATTTACGGCTCCCTCGGGTGGATTTTCCCGGCTTTCGAGAGCACCGGAGACATGCCTTCCTTTATTTCACCCACTGACCTTCCGCATATTGAGACGCGCACTTTCAAAAGCTCCAGTTATGCGGGGGACATTGATGACCCGCTCGAGCCTCCCAACGCAAACGTGGTTAACATCCCACAGGACTTAAAGGCCATCGCTTACCAAAACCCCGGCGAGGGAAAAGAGGCCCTCCTCTACCATCTGAAGCTTCAGGAAACCGTACCGCCATCCTTTCTCGTCGGCATCGCCTTTGGAAACCTCGCCCATCCCTCAGAAACGCCCTTCGGCACAGCATCCTTCCGCGCGGCCATTAATGACGGCCCCACCACCGCCCAACTCCCCGCCATTGCGAATGATGGTCTCATTGACTGGATCTTCTTCCGCGTAGATAGTGCTCAGTCCGGGGACATCGTGAATATCTACGGCACCGGCGGCCCCAACGGCATGACCAACCTCGCCATCATCGCGTTCGACCCCGTGCCTTGAGCCGAGTAGTGCTCGGTTTAGCCCCAAGGCCGCTCGGGAATTCCCACCTTGGATTCAGCGGTTCCGACAAGCGGAACCTTCCAACGGAGTCGATTTTATAAGGTCTTCCCATCGCATTGTGCCTCCGGTGGAGGGGCCGGCTTGTCAGGAACGGGTTTTGGAGGAGCAATTTTCAAACGCACACCATTTGCTCATCGGGAGCGACATCTGACCAATGAATTGGTTTCTTCGTATCTTCATATGGGCTCTCTTCCCCCAATTTCGCGCCAGCGCACGGGGTTTCAGTTTTGAAATTCAGTC
>JBGSMR010000193.1:0-16983 GCA_041740065.1 Chthoniobacterales bacterium | reverse complement strand
AGCATGTGTTTGAGGGCAAAATGCGCTTGAAAATCGCCAGTGACCATGATTGGCAATTTCGCCTTCGAGACGGGAGATGATACAGCGTTGAGTTCTACGGCTTTGATAAAAGTGTCCAAGGGAACCCCTGCACGGTCCAGGAGGGCCATCGCTTCGGCGAGGACTTGCACCGTCGTGGCGCTCACGAGGTTAGTCGCTATTTTCACAAGGCTCGCTTGACCGACCTCGCCGACGTGGAGGATGTCGCGGCTCGAGGCTTTAAGGACCGGTTGTATCCGGGTTAGCAGCGCCGCATCTCCCCCGACGTAATACACTAACTGTCCCGCGCCTGCAGCCAGACGGCTACCCGTGAATGGCGCGTCGAGAAATCCCGCGCCACACGCATTCACAATTTCGGCGGCTTTTTTGACTTCGTCGGGAGACACGGTCGCATGATTCAAAATCACGTGGCGTGAGGCGAGCACTGGTGCCATCGCTTCCACCGTAGCAACCAGCGCTGAGCCATCGCTGACAAAAATCTGGATCGTGTCTGCCGTCTCAGCGACATCCTTGGCAGAACCGAGAAAGTTCGGTTCTTGCCGAGGCGAGCGATTCCAGACCCACACGTCAAACCCTGCGGTCCGGAGGTTCCCGGCTACTTGGGACCCGATGATCCCGAGGCCGATTACTCCGACCGAAGGTTGTCTGCGTGCCATGCGTGAGGAGAAGAGATCAGTTCGCCGCAGGAGCTGGCGCTTCGGCGGAAGGTGCGGGCGCGGGAAGATTGACTTCAATCTTCGCATCAGAACGCAGCCCCTCGACAATGCCGCGGACCGCTTCTTGGCGCTTATTATTCTGAAGAAATGCCATCAGCTGCTCCTTCACTTCGTCAAACGACATAGTGCCAGCGGCCTTTTTATCAGTCACTTTGATGACGTGAAAACCGAAGTCTGTTTTCACAGGTCCGACGATCGCATCTTTTTCTTGGGAGAATGCAGCTTCAGCAAACTCAGGAACCATGCGGTCTTTGGTGAAAAATCCAAGGTCTCCGCCGGATTGATCAGCGCCTGGTTCTTCGGAAAGTTCTTTGGCCAGAGCGGTGAAATCCTCACCTTTCTTAGCGCGATCGAGAGCCGACTTGGCTGCATCTTCCTTTTCCTTCACGACCTCCGGAGTCGCATCTTCGGGCACAAGGAAAAGGATATGACTCGCTTGAACCTGCTCGGGTTGCGCGAATTCTTCAGTCTTTTCCTCGTAAAATTTCTTAGCATCAGCTTCGACGACCGCGTCCTTGCCTTCGATCTGCGACTCGATCCACTTGCGTTGTTTCATGCCTGCCTTCACCATGTCGGCAAGTTGTTCTGGTGTCTGGCCGGACTGTTTGAGTTGTTCTTCGAAAACCTCGGGAGAAGGAAATTGGGATTTGATTTTCTCAAGTTCCGCTTTGACCTCGTCATCTGTGACTTCGATCCCTTCGGCTTTTTTCGCCACCAACTTATCGGTGATCATGTCATCAACGAGCTGACGATAGCCCGCGATACGTTGATCGGGGGAGAGCATTCCTGGCTCTACGCCCGCTGCGCCGACGGCTTCACTGAAGGCTTTTTCCAGTTCTGCTTTCGAAATTTTCTCACCGTTCACGACAGCGACGGGATCTTTCAGTTCGACAGGTTGGCTTTCGACCGCAGGGGCGACCGGCGCGGCAGGAGTCGCCGGATCGGCTGCAAAAATGGAAAGTGGGAGGGCGAGGGAACCGGCAACGAGGATTGCCCGAACGGAAGAGGTAGTGCTTTTCATGCGTGGATTGAGAAGGGAAAATGGCACGCAACCGCTGCGATTGCGAGCGCAAATTGTGATTTCCTTCATTTACAAGGTGAGTGAAGTCAGATTAGATCCTGAGTTCACAGTGCTCATGTGGCGGAATGGCAGACGCGTACGGTTCAGGACCGTATGGGGCAACCCGTGGAGGTTCGAGTCCTCTCATGAGCACCATTTCCTCCATTGAGGCGCCCGAAACGACATTAATTTCATGGAAGGCACTTCCGCCGAGCAGCACCAGAACCCCGACTTCATCCGGCGCATGTTCGCGTCCATTGCAGGACGGTATGATCTGGCGAATCATGGTCTGAGCTTGGGCATGGACTACCTATGGCGTCGGAAAGCGGCTCGCATGATTGCGCTCGGAAAGCCGCGTAGAATCTTAGATCTCGCGACCGGCAGCGGCGATCTCGCGCTAGCTCTGCGGGGTTGGTGTCCGGAGGCCATGGTGATTGGTGCAGATTTTTGCGAACCCATGTTGCGGGAAGCGCAATCCAAAGGGATGGCTCCGCTCGTCGTCGCAGACGGCACTTGTCTCCCCTTTTCGGATGAAATCTTCGATGCAGTCACGGTGGCATTTGGCTTGCGGAACATGGCATCGCGTGAGGGAGCGCTCCGCGAGATTGCAAGGGTGCTGCGACCCGGCGGCACCGCGATGATAATGGATTTTTCGATGCCTCGCTTGCAGGTAGTTCTGCCGCTTTACCGATGGTATTTGCATCACATTCTCCCGCGAGTGGCAGGATGGCTTACTGGAAACCCTGGGGCGTATGAGTACCTCGGCGAGTCCATTGAAGCATTCCCGCGGCATGAGAGGATGCTGGATCTTTTGCGGGCTTGCGGGTTCGAAGATGCGAGCCAGACGATGCTTTCCTTCGGGATTGCCAGCATCTATACGGCGCGCGCCCTTGGGGATTCGTAAGATCAGATCCCTGTGCGGCGGGAACAGGCGAGCCGTAGGATGGCATCAGCCGCGCTTGCGGCTCCAAATCCATTGTCAATATTGACCACGGTGACTTTGCTGGCACAACTCGTCAGCATCCCTAGCAAAGCGGATACTCCACCGAAATTCGCTCCGTAACCCACGCTTGTTGGCACGGCAATCACCGGGTGATCGATGAGTCCCGCGACGACGCTTGGCAGGGCGCCTTCCATTCCCGCAACAACGATGACAACCCCGCAGGCGCGCAAGGCCTCCAATTGATCAAAGAGTCGATGAATTCCGGCGACACCACAGTCTGTGAATCGCCTAACCTCGTAGCCAAAACACTTCAGCGTCACCGCAGCCTCGTCAGCCACTGACAAATCCGCAGTACCTGCGGTAAGAATCGCGACTGGCCATGCAAGCGCCATTGCAGGCGACTGGCCATGCGTGATGCAGTGCGCCCGCTCGTGCCAGACCGCGTTCGGGAGTTGACTATGCACTGCGGCGAACTGCTCGTCAGTCGCACGTGTGGCTAGTAGGACACCCTTTTTTGCGACGATGCTTGCGGAAATTGCCGCAACTTCATCTGGTGTTTTACCCGGGCAGTAGATCACTTCTGCACGCCCAGATCGCTCCGCACGGGCGTGGTCTACTTTGGCAAATCCCAAGTCTTCGTAGCCACTGGCGCTCATTGCACTTTGTAACGCAATGGGATCATGTCACTTTCTACAAAACCATGAGCGAGGTAGAACTTCTTCGCCCCGTCATTGGGGCGATCTGTGAGCAAAGTAATTCGCGAAAACCCTTTGCTCTTTGCAAATTCGACCGCGTGATTCAGCAGTTTCGTGCCATAGCCTTGACCACGGTGGTCCCGATGCACAACAAGATCCTCCAAAAGCAAGACGAATTCACCCTCGGCAGTGCTGATCGTAATGAGGAGATTGATCATTCCAATGATGGAGTGGTCATTGCGCAAAACAAAAATCCGCCCGCGATTCGGCTGCTCAAGAATCAGCTTGATTCCACGCGATTGACGGTCGCGATCCGGCACGAAATCCCCCTCCATGGAGAACAGGTCATAGAGCAACTCAACCAGATCCGGCAGGTCATCCAAGGTGGCCGGTTCAATGCGAAGTCTCTCAGGCATGAAGCGGGTTATCTCATACGAAATGCCGTAACGCAATACCTCGAATCACCGATGACCGCTGAATTTTCGATCCAGTTCAGAAAATGAGAAATGGATCATCGTCGGGCGCCCACTAGGACACGCATAGGGCAGATCGCATTTCAGAAGTGATTCAAGGACTCGTTGCACCTCGGAGGCATCCCGCGGTGGATCAGGCAGCGATGCAGATCGTGCCAAGGCCCGGGCCACGGATTCCTCTGCCGCACGGGATCGCGCATTCTTGCCACCCATGCGGCAGTCGTCCGCTATCCGCAGCAACAACTCTGGCACAGCGACGTCTGAGAGGATCGGCGGCACCCCGTCCACCTTCACCGAACCGGATCCAAAGGGCTCAACGAGCACACCTGCATGACCGAGCAATTCGGCATGATCGACCATCCATTGAAAATCTCTGGGAGCCAACTCCACCACGGCCGGGAGGAGCAGTCGCTGGGATTCCGCTTTTCGGGACGCCATTTGATCCAGAACCTGCTCAAAAATAATGCGCTCACGCGCGGCCCGATTATCAAGCAAGACAAGCCCCGAGTCACGCTCCTCAAGGACGACATAGCGATCGCCGAGGTTGCCAATGAACCGAAAGGCCTCCGGTTTCGTCAGGTTCGCGCCAGGGAGATCTTCCGGAACATGACGGGAAAAGGACGACGGCTGGACGAAGGCATAAGGAGGAGCAGCCGTCGGCACTGGCTTTAGTGGCTGGAGCACTGCAGGGGCAACCGGCAACTCGGGATTGCTCTCACGCGAAGGCCGGTGCGAAGAACCCAGCACCTCGTCCCGTTCGGTTTTATTCCGCGCAACAGGACCAGCAAGAACCGTCGGTTTAACCAGCAGTCTGGATCGAAATTGGGCCAAGGCCAGACACACCGCTTCGTGAACTGCTTCGCGCACAGTGATCGCATCCTGAAAGCGCACCTCACGCTTGGCGGGATGCACATTACAATCCACCAGCGCAGGATCGACATCGATGAATAGGATGCCGGAAGGATGCATTCCCCGCGGCAGTCCGCTTCCATAGGCATCCTTCAAGGGCTGAGAAATCACGGGACTAACCACCGCCCGTCCATTGATGAATAACGACTGCCCCGAACGATCTCCCCGCGCGCTTCCTGGCCGTCCGAGCAGGCCGCGCAGCCGGACACCGTGAATTTCCACATCCTCCAGCACAAATAACCCGGCTGCAAACTCCAGGCCGAGGAGATCGCGAACGCGATCCAGTAAAGATTTTACCGGCGCCAGGAGGTGCACCTGCCGACCATCCCGCTGCAAGCCAAATCGGCGCTCCGGGTGAATCATAGCGAGGGTTTGGAATTGGTGATCGATGTGGGACGCCTCGGTCCGCTCCCCACGAAGAAATTTTTTCCGCGCCGGGAGGTTGTAAAAGAGCGATCTCACCTCAATGCGGGTGCCAGCGGCTTCGCCGGAATCCCTCACCGATTCGATTTTCCCGCCCGTGACCAAGACTTCGGTACCCGCCTCTGCGACGTGCTCCCGAGTGCATAGCCGAAACCGCGACACACTCGCAATGCTAGGCAACGCCTCCCCGCGGAAGCCAAATGTCCGCACTGTCGCAAGATCGAGGCCGGAGCGGATTTTGCTGGTCGCATGGCGCTCCAGACAGAGAACTGCATCGTCCCGGTCCATGCCCCGGCCGTCATCTGTGACAGCCAGGAACGCAGTTCCTCCGCGATGGTATTCCACATCGACCCGCGTGGCACCTGCATCCAAGCTGTTTTCCATGAGTTCCTTGATGATGGATGCCGGACGCTCGACAACCTCACCCGCGGCTACCTGACTGGCAACCTCATCAGCCAACCTCCGGATCACTCCCATGGAGATATAGTGGTAGATTCAGGATTCATCTTCGGAAACTGTGTGCCTTCATTTGACTTCATCGCCGGTCGGAAATACAAGATAATCATGATTCATATAACCCAAACCGCAGCGCTTCAACTGAGAAGCCTGCTCAAGGAAAAAGAAGCCGGTCCGAACCAGGGTCTGCGGCTTGCCGTCGAGCGGGGTGGTTGTGCGGGAATGCAATACCAAATGGAACTCGGCACCCGTGGCGACACAGACGAGGTTTTCGGCGAGCCGGGAGCCAGTGTCGTCGTCGATGCGGAGAGCCTCGCGTTTTTAGATGAAAGCACGCTGGACTATGTGGACGAGCTCACAGGCAGCGGATTTAAGATCATCAATCCCCGAGCCAGCCGCAGTTGCGGATGCGGGACGTCCTTTGAACCGCAGGAAGAGACCGCAACGCATTGATTTTTTATGCCAGAACGCCCGATTAATATTCGCAACCGCGGAGATAGCCGCTCCTTTCGCCGTGAAGAGGCGAAGACGACAAAAGATTCTTTTCTCTCAGCGATAAGTTGGAGCATTTTTATCATCCTGCTCATCGCGCTGGTCGCTCTGTGCTGGTTGGGAACATACTATGTTTTTGGGCATCCTGAAGAACCTACGAGTTACGCGATTCTCAAGAAGCTGGACAAAATCGAGCAACCCCGACGGTTTGTGGATACCGCCGCTCCCCGAGGGGAATTTCTGACCGGAAACCAGCTATTCGAGCGCTTCGACGCCATGCGCGATCCTGAACTGAAGCGGGAAAGCGCAGCACTGCTGCGGGACTTTTTGTGGAACTACAAGAACACATCGAAACCGACACCGTATATCATCGGCAGATTTAACATCCTCGATTCATTCGAACTCACCGGTGAGAATTTTTTCCCTTCCGGAGTCGTCGCCGTGGCCGTGGATACAGAGAATCCCAAAGTTTTACTTGAGCATATTTTCACCTCCGAGCCGCGGATGATCCCCATGCTTCACCGCAGCCTGCTGACGGGATTAGATATCCCGATCAAACGCACCTACGACCTATCGGCCGTGATCAACGTGCGCCGTCTGGAGGATGGACGCCTGGTATTCACAGCGATCCCGCTACACTATCCGAGTTATACTGCAACATCCGGACCAGGAGGATTCGCACTCGAACCACCCACCCAGTTGAATGTCAAAGCGGGCATGCCCGTTGTAACTGGAGAGCAGATCAAAGAAGCAGATGAACGCTACGCGATGTATCGTCGCCGCACCGGTCTGGCACCCAACGATCCCCTTGCTTCCGCTTCACTGCCGGGACAGCCAAGCGCGACGCCGCCGCCCGCGAATGAACTCGTCCGCGTGCAGACCGCAGTTCCCGTGGATGCCGGACAGAACCCAGTGCCGCCTGCGGGCATAGAACTGGCAAGTGCAGAAATTCCGCAACCAGCGGCCGTCGTCCTCCCGCCAGGCGAATCAGAACCCCGGGTTGAGCCCGCCATTCCGGTTGACGGACAGCTGGCTCTGCCTCCGCCGCCCAGCGATGGCATGCCGCCCGAGCCATCTCCGACAGCAACTCCCTCGCCCACCCCATCACCGACGCCAGAGGTTGAATTAAAGCCTTTCCAAGAAGCCACTCCGACACCCCGGCCCACAGCTGCACCCGCTGCGGCGGTCGCGAGCACCGCCGGAGGACGTTGGCAGACGTACAAACCTGGGCAAATGCCCAGGGGGCGCCTGCTCAGCGTACGCGAGACTCAACAAATGGCAGATCAGGCTGCCAGCGAAGAGCGCGTGTATCTTCAAGGCAATTTCGTGGTCACTGCATCAGGCCCCAACCGGGCCGTCCTTCGCTCGCAAGGCGGTGCGCCGCTCGGCATCGGCGGTGCTTCTAACACGCGTATCATCGTGGAATTTCCTACCGGGGCCAGCGCCCCCGGAGAAGGCGCCAACGTCTCCCGGGGCGGAGATCGTCCGTTTCTTATCACCGATGTAAAGAAGACCGCCGATGGGCAGATCAATGTCTTCGTCCGCGAGATCACGACAGATTGATGGTGCGGTGACTTGATGGCAAATGCGCTAACTCGGAAACTCGCTGCATCGATCCGAACACTCGGGCCGATGCGATTCGACCGGTTCATGGAAGCTGCTCTGTTTGATCCAGAAGATGGATACTACAGCACCCTCCGCGCGCGCATCGGCAAAACGGGAGATTTCTTTACGAGCGTAAGTGTCGGACCGGTGTACGGTCGCTTCATCGCAGCACAGATCGCTGAAGTTCATGTGTCCCTCGGAAGCCGAGATGACTTCGTGATTGTGGAACAAGGTGGCAATGACGGCACTCTCGCGTTGGACGTACTAACCAGCCTGCAGGCGGACTTCCCGGACTTGTATTCAACCATCACATACGCGCTGGTTGAGCCCTTCAATCATCTCACTAACCTCCAACGAGAGCGTCTGTCCGAGCATTTGAAACAGGTTTCCTGGACGGAAACCCTATCCGCACTCGGAGAGGTGGAGGGGATGCATTTTTCCAACGAATACGCTGACGCGCTCCCAGTGCGTGTTCTCGTCCGAAAAGGGGGGGGCTGGCTGGAGCGCCACGTGACGTGCGACGCCGACCAGTTGCACTATGTCGATCTCCCAACCGAAGTGAATCCAAACCTCCCTACGCTGCCAGAGGGCTACATCGCAGAGTTCCGTTCTGCAGTTGATATTTGGATCCAGGAAGTCTGCGCATGTCTGACACGCGGTGTCGTTCTGGTCGCAGATTATGGGTTTCCGCAAAGAGATTTTTTCACGCAGTGGCGATCCGAAGGCACGCTGTCGTGCTATCGTGGCCATCGCAGAGACAATGACCCACTGGATGCACCCGGAGAGAAAGATATTACCGCGCACGTGAATTTTAGCGCACTTTCATCAGCAGCAGAAGCACGCGGATGGACCCCCATCGGGTATGCGGATCAATGCCATTTTCTCACAGGCATTCTCGAGTCCATGCTCGAGCGCACAGGCAATCCCTCACCTCTCTCTGTCCGCGAGCGAACCGGCTTTCTCACGCTTATGCATCCAGAGATGATGGGCACGCAATTTAAGTTTTTGGCACTTGCGCACGGCATCGATCCGGAGCCGCAGCTATCAGGGTTTCGCCACTCCCCCACCGGCGTTTCGAAGCTTCATGAAAGCGTTGAGGAGTGTTAAACATCCTTATCTCGCAGAAGCAGGGCATCGCATGAGACACAGTATCGGCTCAAGAGTTACGGCCGGTGTCGCTGCTCAGTCGGGTTGGAACAAGAGTTGCTTCCCTCACGCAAACTTGAATAAGTTATTCGGCCCGTCCGTATTGATTTCTAATGATTCCTGTCGCCCTTCGCCCAACTCCGCTTGCCCCGGCTTCCTTGAAACCGGGCTATCAGGCGCAATTGGACGGATTGCGGGGAGTGGCGATATTGTCGGTGCTCATTCACCATTTTGATATCCATCTGCCGCTGTGGCTGGACTGGGGACCCGTCGGAGTGCGGCTTTTCTTTTTGCTTAGTGGTTATTTGATTACGTTGTCGGTGTGGAAAATCATCCAGTCGGACCTCCCCGCCGGCGCTCTCTGGAAAGGGATTGGCGGTTTCCATCTTAAACGTGCGGTTCGACTGCTACCGGTGCTGTATTTGATGTTGTTCGTTGGCGTCTTCATGGGATTACCCGAGATCGAAGAGGGATTTGTTTGGCACGCGTTGTTCCTGACGAACTTCTATACTTTGGCGCAGGATGAATGGCCTGGCGCGGCATCACACCTGTGGTCGCTGTCGGTGCAGGAGCAGTTTTACGTTTTTTGGCCCTTCTTATTGCTTGTGGTGCCAAGACGCATTCTCCCGTGGGCACTGGGAGTCCTTATCCTATTTGCTTTCGGATATAGATACTATTGTTGGAGCACCGATGCCTCCGTTTTTATGCGCTGGCTGATGCTGCCCGGTGTGATCGATAGTTTCGCGATGGGCTCGTTGGTAGCGTGCTGGAAATCGGCTGGGCAGCCATTTTCAATCACCGAAGGTTGGACCCGCCATTCATGGACACTTGCAGCCATCACGGCCTATTGTGGTGCCCGCGCGCTGCGCTTTCTCCCATCCCTGTCTCCGTGGCTGGCAATCATCGAATCCCTCGAGAACGTTGCTCTCGCATGGTTGCTTTTGCGCACCATCGTCGGCTGGAAAGGGTGGTTTGGTGCGGTGCTCAGTAATCGCTGGCTCTGCTACATCGGGAAGATCAGCTTTGGTCTATATGTCTTCCATGTGTTGATTCACGTGGCATTTTCGCCGTGGTTAACAACGTTCGAAATCCTAGACAGCCGCGTACGGGCGATTATTTTGATTCTTGCAACGCTCGGCGTCGCATCAATCTCCTGGCACTCCATGGAAGCTCCCCTCTCGGCGCTGATCAAAGGGCGGCGTCGCACACCCGTCAGGAATACCAGCGACGCCCCTGAGGCGAATGCGGCCCGCACGAACCGTCACGAAATTTGAAGTCCGCGAAGGAGCGCAGAGAAAAACTTCACTCCTGCTTCCAAATCATCGATAGAGAGAAATTCATCTTTCGTATGTGCCTGGTCAATGGAACCAGGCCCGACAGCGACAGCTGACATGCCTCGCTCTGCAAAGCTAGATCCGTCACAAAACCAGGGGGCTCCCACGCACTTCGCGCCGCATTCAAGCATTGCCTCAATGACAGGGTGATCCGGCGCGGTAAAAAGCGGCAGCGAGTGCGAGAACTCGATCGCCACTGTCGGGTCAATTTGCCGCAGTCTGGCGAAAATGGACTCGACGTCCTGATCTGGAATCGTCCGCATATCGAGCGTGCATTCGCAGGCATCTGGAACAATATTTGTCTTTGATCCGCCCGCTATGGTCCCCGCGCTAATTGTAGGTGATCCAAGCACCGGGTGGCTCAAGAACTTCAGCGACGGCGCAATCTCATCCCGAACACATCTCAGAATATCCGCCATGGCGAAGATGGCATTTTTCCCCTTTTCTGGTGTCGAGGCGTGGGTGGCGCGGCCCGACGTCCTGACGGTGGCCCAGACACACCCTTTGGTTGTATGAACGACATCCAGATTGGTTGGCTCTCCTGCAATGACAAAATCAAATTCCATCTTTGCAGCGAGCGCCTTGGATCCCAGCAACCCGGTTTCTTCGCCCATCAGCCCTGCGAACCAAATCTCGTAAGGAAGGTCGCCGATCCATGAGGCGCACTCTCTAATCGACCACAGCATTGCGGCCATCGATCCCTTGGTGTCACTTGCCCCTCGGCCCCAGATTTTTCCTGCCTGGACGACTCCACCGAAAGGATCAATCGTCATGCCGCTCACACTCACCGTATCTGTGTGCGGCGCAAAAAGCAGTCGCGGTTTTCCGGAACTATTAGAAGGAAATCTTGCGACAACATTCGGCCGGCCCGCAACCACATCGTAACACTCAACCTGCGCTCCGAGCCCAGTAAGAAAATGCTTTAAATATTCCGCAATCGCGCCTTCTCCGGTTGCTGCAGGGCCACAGTTCCCATCCGGATTGACGCTAGGTATCTGAATTAGCTGCTGTAGCAACGCAACCGGGTCTTTGGGCGTCATGGGTGCAGGCTCCGATACCACGCTACAAACTTGGGAATACCATCCACAATTTTGGTGGTCGGAGCATATCCGAGCAACCGCCGCGCTTTTGAAATATCCGCGCTGGTGAGCGGCATGTCGCCTTTTTGCTCCGGGAGTTGCTCGATCACAGCAGGTTTTCCGACAGCGTCTTCGATCGAGGCAATCAACTCGTTCAGCGTAGTCGTCTCGCTCTCGCCAAGGTTGAAAATATCAAATGGCACATCGTTGTAGGCGGTTGCTGCCAAAACGCCTTGAACAATATCATCGATATACGTGTAATCCCGGCGGGTAGTCCCATCTCCGAACTTCGGAATCGGAATTCCATTTTCGATATGGTGGGTAAATTTGAAGATTGCGAGATCTGGGCGTTGGCCTGGACCATAGACCGTGAAGAACCTCAGGCACACGACATTCATGCCATACAAATTCGAGTAGTTTCCGCAGAGGTGCTCGCCAGCGAGCTTCGTCGCCGCATAGGGGCTTAATGTTTGCGGCAGCGGAAGATCCTCTGAAAATGGAACCACTTTCGAAAGCCCATAAACGGAGGAGCTCGAAGCAAAAACGAATTTCATCACTCCGGTCGCACGCGAAGCTTCCAGCAAATTAAATGTTCCGGTGATATTTGTGTCGATGTATGCCTTGGGGTCATCGATCGAGGGCCGCACCCCAGCCCTCGCCGCCAAGTGGATGACCGTATCAAATCGGCCACGCTCAAAAATTCCCTGCACGGAAGAAAAATTCGTGATGTCGTTTTCATGCACCCTCACGGAATCGGGAAAGGATTTCACATTGGCATGCTTGATCGCAGGGTCGTAAAAATCGTGAAACACATCCAAGACCTCGACTGCGTGCCCCTCTGCGACCAATGCCTGCACCACGTGCGATCCGATAAATCCGGCTCCGCCGGTGACTAGGACTTTCATTTGTTAAGAGTAGTGATGTCGCAAAATTGATCGCAAGGATTTTCAGCCAACTCTTCTCGCACGCAGCACGCTCGCCGCGCGGTCGCCGTGCTCCATTGATGCCTCCATCCGGGCGATCCTTACACTGAGGTCTTCCGACGAAAGCTGTTGCCGCAGACGTTCCGCAAACAGCGGATAAGACAATGGAGTGACAGATTGGATTTGACGAACCAATAGCTGCTTTGTCCCTAATGATTCCAACGTCGCACGAAGACGAGTTTGCTCCAACTGGGATTCCAGGACTTCCCGAGTCGCTTGCTCAAGCAGCATATTCTGCGGCTCATACTTCGTGAACACATCAAACAAGAGCGATGATGAGATGGTTAATGCGCGGGCGGACTTCTTATTCCGACCCACACCTTCCTGCACCAACCCTGCGATGCGTGCGATTTCACGGAATCGGCGGCGCGCCATTTCGACTGAATGCATGCTTCCGAGGATGTCTTCCACAAGACCCTCCACGCGGAAAAGATGCTCAGGCAGGGCTTCATCAAAAGGCGCCGGATCAGCCGAAAGCAACTCCATGCCATAATCATTCACAGCCAGCGAAAAAGTAATGGGCTGCACCTGCGCCAATCGATACGCAAACAACGCGGCCAATCCCTCATGCACCAAGCGTCCTTCGAAAGGATAAATAAACAAATGGCTTCCGTCTCGCGATTGGAGCTTCTCGATCAGAAGTTGATCCTGCGACGGGATCGCCGACTGCTTCGCTTGGATTGCAAGAATCGGAGCCAACCGCTGCAACTCGGGAACGTCCGGCAAATCGCCTCTCGCCGCCTGCGTCAACCGTTCACGAACGGCACTGGACAAACTGCTAGAGAGAGGCATTTTGCCACCCATCCACCGCGGCACCCCATTGGGGCGGCCACGCGCCACGCGGACCGTTGCGCGCAAATCCCGCACCCTTACGAGCGCGAGGCAACGCCCAGCAAAGAGGAATCGATCCCCGTTGCGCAATTTCGCCAAGAAGGACTCCTCGACGTTGCCGAGACTCATACCATTTTGAAACCGGATATTTACCGAGGCCTCGCTCACGATGGTTCCGATATTCATCCGGTGTTGGCGCGCGACACCCTCATCTGCAATAGACACCACACCCTCCGCATCAATGCTCATCCGCGCATACTGGGGATAGGCACGCAATGATTCGCCACCGCGACTGGCAAAATCCAACACCCATGCCCATTCGGCAGCGGAGATAGATCGATATGCATGGGTAGTGAGAACCTCCCTTCGAATCTCTTCCGCGAAGTATCGACCACCGGCAGCAATGGAGATGAGATGCTGACAAAGCACATCCAGCGCATTGACCAAGGGCGGGCGTGCCTCAACAACTCCCGCCATCGCCGCATCCCGCGCCGCAGCAAATTCAAGCAATTCAAAGGAATTTGCCGGAACGCAGATAATGCGGCTTGTTGCCCCGGGTCGATGCCCACTGCGTCCTGCCCGCTGCATCAGCCGTGCCACACCTTTGGGACTCCCGACCTGGAGGACACAATCCACGGGCGAAAAATCCACCCCAAGGTCCAGACTTGATGTTGCGATCACGGCACGCAGCGATCCTGACGCAAGGCCCGATTCCGACGCCTCGCGCACGTCTCGCGACAGCGATCCATGATGAAGCCCAATTTTTCCGACCCAATCGGGACATGCGACCTCCAGCGCATGAAACCAAATTTCCGCCTGAGACCGTGTGTTAGTAAAAACGATACTGGTGGGATTTTGGCGCAAAACGTCAACCACCCCGGGAAGCAAGTGAAGTCCCAAGTGCCCCGCCCAAGGATAGTGGGTGTCCGCTGGTGGGAGGAGCGTTTCGATGCACACGGTTTTCTTGATCGGTCCCCGTATGACGCGCATGGGAACAGGAGTTCCGTCAGCATTAAATCCGCCCAAGACTTGAGCAGCTTCCGCGATATTTCCGAGGGTCGCGGAGAGCCCCCAGCGTCGCGCACGGGGTGCCAGCGTGCGCAGACGAGCCATCGCGAGCTCAACCATTACGCCGCGTTTGGTCCCGAGCAGCTCATGCCATTCGTCCAGCACGATCATTTTTAGTCTAGCGAAGTGCGGAATAAATGCTGGCTGGCTGAGCAGTAGCGCCAAGCTCTCGGGTGTCGTAACAAGCGTCTCCGGGGGATTTTCAAGAAGCTTTCTGCGTTGGGTGGCCGTTGAGTCGCCATTCCGCACTCCAATCCGCCACGACAAATCCAGATCGCGGACCGGCGCAGCCAATGCGGCCTCCGTGTCTGCGGCCAAGGCACGGAGCGGTGTAACCCAAAGAACCTGAAGTCCGCGCGCGTCGGGGTCAGTCATCGCTTCCCGAAGAGCAGCGAACCACACCGCATAAGTTTTCCCCGCTCCGGTTGAGCAATGCACCAGACCGGACTCCCCGGCGCCATGGGCCTCCCAAACATCGCGTTGAAATGGAAAAATCTCCCACCCACGCGCCTCAAACCACTGGTTAACCCGAATATCTGAGATATGCAATTTGGACGGCGAGACTGCCGGCATCACCGTCTTTTTGTTCCTGCGCATAGATCCTGCCAAAAAGAACTACGACTGACCCGTTGCACCGGGACACAAAAATCCGGGCTAGCTCGGTGGCTGGCCCGGATATTTTGTTTCAGTCACGGCTTAAACGCCCGCCTGGAATCTTATTCTCCTGTGGAAGCCGAATTTGCACCGGAGCCAGTGTTCGTGGCGCTTCCAGCAGATCCGCCAGCACTCACTCCAGGAGTCACTTTGCGCTTCTCGCCGTCGGTTTTCTCGGTGGGTTTGTCGTCATCGATTTTGGTGGCCGTTCCTGTGGAGGAATTGGAAGCCGATCCGGTCTGGGTTTTGTCGATGGACTTCACCTTATCCGATTCCGTTGTGACGACCGTTGCTTCGGTGGATTTCGCCGCCTCAGTGTTGGTCGAATCCGTAGTGTCCTGTGCAAAAGCTACGAATGGCAATCCGCCAGCCATCGCAAACGCTGCCATGTATTGAGTAATTTTAGTTTTCATATCTTCAGCAGATCGCATTGGGGTGAGCGGGTGACTTTCAGGGTTTCCCCCCAGTGAGCCATCCTAGATTTGCCCTACCCCGGGCGGCGCAATTGCGTTTTGCCGTGCGCAGAGGGCTGTGATTGTGTTTATTATTGCGGGTCTTATGCGAATTCTTTCCGGCATCCAGCCTTCCGGCAAACTGCACCTTGGCAATTATTTTGGAATGATGCGTCCCGCGATCCAGCTTCAAGACGAGGGCGAGGCGTTTTACTTCATTGCCGATCTGCACGCGTTGACCACGGTGCGCACGGGTGCCGATCTCCGAAACCATTGTCGGGACTTGGCGCTCGACTTCCTCGCCTGTGGCCTTGATCCCGCGAAGGCTTGTTTTTTTCGTCAATCCGCCGTCCCTGCCGTCACAGAGCTTGCCTGGATCCTGAGCACAGTAACGCCTATGGGATTGTTAGAACGCTGCCATTCATTCAAAGACAAGACGGCACGCGGGTTCGCAGCGTCGCATGGGTTGTTTGCCTATCCGGTGCTGATGGCCGCTGATATCTTGATCTACGACAGTGACCTAGTTCCAGTCGGCAAAGATCAAAAGCAGCATTTGGAAGTCACCCGTGACATTGCCGTAAAAATCAATGAGCTATATGGCAACGTACTCAAACTGCCCGAGGCCAGTATCCGGGAAGAAACCGCATCGATCCCTGGATTGGACGGCGCTAAAATGAGCAAGAGTTACGGCAACACGATCGAAATTTTCGAAGAAGAACGGTCTTTGAAGAAGAAAATAATGGGAATTCCAACGGACTCGACGCCGGTAGAATCACCAAAACCTACCGACGGCTCTACGATCCTGGCGTTGTATCAACTCGTCGCATCCCCGGGTGACTACGGCACGATGCGTGCGGATTTTGAGCGCGGAGGGGTCGGGTATGGAGATTTCAAAAAGCGCCTCCTCGGCGCGGTGTGGGATTACTTCGCTCCTATGCGCACCCGCCGGATGGAGCTGGCGGCAGATCCCGGCTATGTCGAAAGAGTGCTTGCCGCTAGTGAGGAAAAGGCCAACGCGATTGCCAATGCCGTGTTGGCCCGTGTCCGCTTAGCGGTCGGATTGCGCTGACTGCTTTTTCCTCTGGCGGAGCTATCTTTTCCGCTTTCTGGGGGCACTGGAGCTTTCTGTAGGGGGCGGCGTGGAGTCAGCCGATACTGGCTCAGCACGCACCGGTTTCGCAGGGGGACGTGCTGCGGGAGTCGGCGAAGGTTTCGGCTTGGGCAGCAGAATTTTCGCCTTCAGATTGGATTTTTCCACCACAGGAATTTTTCGTAGCACTTCCGCCCTGACGGAAACAACACCCGCCTTGGTCATCTCGATCTTTTTCGCAGCTTCGAGACTCAAATCCAAAATCCGGCCTTTGATAAAAGGCCCGCGATTGTTGACACGCACAATAACAGACTTCCCGTTATTGAGGTTGGTCACGCGCACCATCGTGTTAAAGGGAAGCGATTTGTGAGCCGCCGTAATATCTGCTGCCCGGTAAATTTCTCCGTTCGCCGTCTTGCGACCAATCCATCGCCCATAGTAGTACGAAGCTTTTCCCGTAAGCACCGAAACAGGTTTGGGATCGTAAAGCGTCGGAATTGGAGCCGATTCGTCTCCGCTGCGAGGGGCACTCGCA
>JBGSMR010000162.1:0-11085 GCA_041740065.1 Chthoniobacterales bacterium | reverse complement strand
CGCACCTGTGGGCAGGGAACAGCAGCATGCTGCAGCTGCCTCTCATGTACAAGCCTGCTTTGCCACTCGGGCGTTGCAGTCGAAATCATTCTCCTGCGGCAGCGTCTCCGGGATTACGAATGCGGATTGAAGGCTTGCCATTGAAAACTCCGACCATCCCAGAGAATCTCATCTCTTTTCCGGGCCATGTATCGACATTGGGAAACTGGTCGACGTCCATTTTATGAATCCATACTGCGAACATGTGATCCGGAAACGAGCCCCCAATGTTGACGTAAATATAGCCGCTGGCCTTGCGCACCACTTCCGACACGACTCCCCGCATCGAGCCGCGCTTTCCGTCTTCCGCAAGGGCTTGATCCGGCGAAAGCGGCTGCTCAGCCCAGACGAACTGCGGGTTACACATGAGCACCGCACCTAAAACAAAAAGCACCCTAATTATCATAACGTCCCTCCCATTGCCGTTGGTTCTCCTAAACAAAGCAAATGATCTTGCAGAGGACAATCAAGAAATACCTCAAGGGAGGGACAAATTGTCGCCGAGGTTGGCGCATGCATTCGATTTCAAATCCACAGGAATGAAAATGCTGCAGGGGGACTCTAATCCTCCGCGTGTCGGCAGAGACTGCTTCGTCAACACTTCACACGAACCTCTTGGCTTCTCCAAAACGCTCAGGGCCTCGCAACAACTCCGCAGGCCCTAATTCAATAATCTCTGACAGGCCCTCTGGAGCGACTAGACCCCTTGACCTCACCCGGGATTACTCCACTCCCATAAATGCCAGGGCATTTGGCTTGCAGTCCAAGAAAGTTGATAAAGAGGGGATAAAAGAAGAGGCTAAACAAAAGCGCACCAGGAAGCTGAACTACGGTGGTGAAAAAGACTGAGAAAGACGGTGGCTCTCATGGGAACGCGAAAAAATTGGAGGTCAAGGTAGCGCATTCATCGCAGGACTGGCGACGGGCAAAGGAGGCTTTGGGCAGCGAGCATGGGTTGGGAGCGGGGAGAGAGGCCGGAGACCGGCTCTGCAAGCTGGTGATGAAGTTGCGGCGCTTTCTGGTATTGGAAGAGGCGCGCCGACCGAATGCAGCCAGTCAATGTCTTGGAGCCGGGCTGCGTGAACTGGTGGGACAATGGGAAAGCGAGCACGGCTACGTTCCGCTTTTGGCCGAGAATTTCAGCGATCCGGAAAGCCATGCGGGCACCGTTTACAAAGCGACGAACTGGACGCAAGGCGGGACGACAAAGGTGTTTTCGCAGGACCACACCGATTTCTACGTGCCCAACGGGCGACCCAAGAAGCTTTGGCTCAAGGAGCTCTCGCCCCCAGCCTACGGAGTTGATGAGCGCGCGCGAGTTGCCCGAGGCGTGCTTGGGGGCCCTGGGTGGGGCGCGGGGGAGCGCGCAGCCCGATCGAAAACGCGGGACTCAAAAGTCTGCGCGACGCCTTGCGCGGAACGTCCGATCTGCGGCATCCCAAGAGTCGTCGCCACCCGCTGTCGGCGATGTTGACCTTGATCTCACTGGGCTTGCTGATGGGAGCGCGCAACATGATGGACATCTGGAGAAAAGTCGCCTGCCTTTCCCAGAGCCAGAGAGAGGCCATCGGACTCAAAGTGCGCAACAAGCAAAGCGGACGGCTCAAAATGCCCGGTTACGACGCGCTCAACGACCTGCTGGCCGCCGTGGAACCCACGGCTTATGCCCACGCGCTGACGGCTTGGTTGCAGGCCAACGCGGGAGCACTGCCCCGCAGCCGGGCCTTGGATGGCAAAAGCGTGGGAGATGGACGCTGCGGCATGATCCCGGCCAGCGGGAAAAAAGAAGACTGCGAAGTCTCCGATGCTCGCGCTCTTCTCGCCGATCGACAGGTGGAACTGGCCGACGAGCTGGTCACCGCTGATCCCCTTCACAATAAAGCAGCCACCCACGCCCTGAAGGTCTCCCCTTTTTTGACCTGAGCTGCGAAGGCGATCATGGGCGCATCGACTCCCACCAAGCCGCCGTCCAAGCCATCTCGCCGGTCGCCGCCGACTGCCCGGACCCGTTCCGCCAACGCCGTCCAGCGCGATTGATCCGAAAAGAAGCAACCCCAAACCCGGAAAACTCATACCCACATCTTCCTTTCCAGCCTGAGGCCGGAAGAAAAATTCCGTTTGATCTTCGTCGGTGCCAAGCGCGCACGCGCGATGACCTTGGCTCACAGTGCGCAGAAGATTGAAGGCGAGCATGCCGCAAAGCATCACGATCTTGTTGACGCTAATTTTACCCGAAGGCAGTTGCTCGATGCCGAGATCGCTTTTGAGTTCGCTGTGGCACTGCTCGCTGGTGCCGAGGTCGTGGTAAAGCGCGATGACTTCATCGGCCGTGCAGACCAGATTTGTCCAGAAGGTGTTCACTTTGATCTGCGGCAGCAGAAACGGGTTGCTGTCGAGATCGGTCACCCGTTCGATCACCTCGAAGGCCACGGAGACTGGGGACATGCTGGATTTTGCCCCGCCCGGGCACATGTGATCGAGGAATCCGGTGTAGACGGCTCATCGGCGCGTGCGTGGAAAAACTCGGATCCCGCGGGCATTGCTTACAGCGCTGCCCCGAGCCATCCACCTACGAACTCCTAAGCCTCGGATTGGTTGCGTTGGTGGCCGTTCGTCGTCGTCGCAGCGCGGCGTTCAGCGCGAGCGAATCGCCGGAGGCACCCGCTCGCCCAACTTTACGCGGCTTGAATTTCGATCATCTGGTGGTGCCCCATTTCCTCGAGTTCGAAAGTCAATTCGCCATCCTCCAGGCGATAGCTGACCGGCGTTCCTTCGGGGACGAAACGGACACCGATCGTCGTTTCCATGTTGCGCAGTCGCACGCGAACTTGGCGCAGCGAACCCAATTCCTCGATCACCTCGTAGCTTTGCTGACTCCCCGCCAAATTGCCGCCATTGAGCTCCGTCTGCCCGCCACGATTGATCGTGTGTGCATTCAGCAGATGCAGGACGTATCGAGATTCTGAATCCTGCTTCGTCAGAGAGACCCGGCCGGTCGATGGCAGGTTCTCAAGGACGATCCGTTCGTCCGCTCCGAGCAAATATCGAAGCGCACGGGCTATGATCTGCCGCAGAGCGACCTGCCCAAACGACCGGTAAATGGTAAAGACCGGATGGGCCAAATAAAGAACGTTTCCCTTGCGAACCCCACTGGCGAATCCCGATGGTTCCGGACGGGCTGGAGCGTGTTGGTGGCTGCAGAAATGATCCCAAGTGCGATTGAAATACGGATCGTAAACGCTGCCAAGCGCCTCGCCGTCGGTGACCGTGAGGCGGCGGCTACGGCCATACATCACGTGGGGACTCGCGACGAAATCCGCCCGCAGGCCCTCGATCGGCAGCGCGAAATCGGGCTGAAATTCCGAGAGCGCTCCGACCGTTCCCCCCACGTCGAAGCGCGTACCGCCCTTGTCCGACCGGACGCCGCTATCCCCCGTGAGAAACAATTTGCCACCGCCGGACAGATAGGTGACGAGCTTCGACTCGAGCGCGGAGTCCACCTCGATCTCGTCTGGCAGCACGAGCATTCGGTAGGGCGCGAAGTCCATCCCGACATCGATCACGTCGAAAAGAAAATGCTCTTCCAGCAGCACCCGGGCAGCCCCGGTATCCGCGTGGTGATTCTGCCGGGACTCGCGGAAATTGCGCGCACCCTCCACGGACTCGCAACTCAACAGCGCGATGTCGGCCACGTTCGTCGATCCAGTGACCCACGCCTCTCGCTCCGCGACTTCTTCGTAGGCGGCTCCGATGATGTCGTAAGTCGAGACATCGAGCACTCCCGTGGGGTGCAATTGATCACCGACACTGCACTTCGCGCCGTGAGCCAACATGGCGGCACACTCGTAGCGCAGCGCGTTCGGGTGCTTGAACCCGCCGAATTCGCCCCAGGTGGAATGGAATTTCCCCGTCATCCCCAGGAAATCGAGACCGAGCGACCGAGCGTATTTCGCGGAGAACGGAAAGTGGTCGTACCCCCAGCCTCCGGTCGGAAGGCTCTCCAATTCGAGATGACTGAAGAAAGGAAGAAGGTCGTGAAAGCCGGGCGTGACGTGTCCCCGGTTGTGGAAGATCGGCATCTCGGGATCGCGAAATCGCACGGCCGCCGTGACCTGCTCGTGGTATTTCGTCAGCGCATCCATGCGGCTCTGGAGGCGATCCTCCCGACTCAGCGGATCCAGCCCCCGCGACTTCATGTGCCGCATCGCCCACTCCGAGCAGTCTTCGTTTTGACTGATGATATCGAGAAAGATTCCGTTCGCTTCCGGAAACAAGGTCACGACCTCCCGCACTTGCTCACAGAGGTAATCGAGATACGGCGAATGGAAACTCATCGTCCTGAAACCGGGCGTGAGATTATTCGTCACCCAGCCAGCGTAGCGCCCCTCGGGATCGACTTCCCGCCACTCGGGATGCTCCGTCGCCGCCAGATTGTGGACTCCGGCGGTGAGGTAAATGGGCACGTTGATGCCGACCTCCCGGCAGGCATCGAACTGCGCCCGCAGCAGGTCGAAGTCCAGCCCCGGATGGCGCTTCCCCACCTTCGTGTCGTAGTAGCTCCAACCGTGATGACACGTGGCAAAGGTGGTGACGCTGTCGACCTTCGCCCGAAGAAGCGTTTCTTGATACGCGGATTTTTCAAATCGTGAACCGACACCGGGAATCGCTTCCGAGGTGTGAAAATCGAGGTGGATCTGGCGAAAGCGAAGTGGGTTTTTCATGAAAAATACGCGATCCTGAGATTGGGTAGTTTGACCCTCGAATGGCTATTCCAAAACTTCGGCAGCTCTCGCGACCAGGTTGATCGTTTCACCCGGCGCGGTCGGGAAGGAGAAGAGGTCCCCGCCGCAGGTGTCCGCCTCGGTCCCGTTTCGAAGCAAGGTCACCGCCGCATCTCCCCATGGATTGACCACCGTGCAAGTGGCGCCCTTCTCGCTGAAAATCTCAACGTCGCCGACGACTCCATCCCGAATCGCCGCCGAGACGAGAAACGCACCGACTGCCCGCAGATTCTGGAATTGCGCACCGCCTTGGGCAGCGGGCCAATTGGGAAAGAAGCGCAACTCGCCGTGGTAACTCTGCAACAGACATTCGTTGATCACGAAGGGAACGGCGAAATTCTCCGTCCAAATCCCCATCGTCTCCATCCAGGCAAACGGGAACCCCTCCGGATACCGGCCCCCCACTTGGAGAATCATGTTGGTGAACGAGCCGTTGGGCAGTTCGCAATAGCGAAGTTGCCGCTTCCATTTCTCCAGATCAAGAATCCCTAATCTGGCACCTTGGACCGAGTGAAAAACCAATTCATTGCCGCCTTCGTTGCGATGCAGCCTCCAAGTGCGGCGAGCAATTTCGATTTGCTCAGGCGACGAATGGAGGCCGAGTTCCTCGCCGGGGAAAACGTGACACATGGGATTCGGGCAATTGTAAATCATCTCTGGATCCCCGCCCCTCACGTCACGAAAAACTTCCCCGCCCGTCGGATGTTCCGCCACGACGTATTCTGGAAAGTGCTCCAACACCTCGCTCACCTCCCCCATCAGGCGAGCTTCATGCCGCTCGATTGCCAAAATCACGCACGCATGGAGGTAGGCTCGGAGAACGAATTTGGTGAGGGTCAAGTCGACGAGGCAGTCATTGAATTGTGGATCCGAACTGAAACCAAACGCATGGCGCATCTCCGGCACCAACGACGGGTAAATGTGAAATCGATCGTCTCCCCACGGCGAATCCGCCCCGTGCGCTTCCGGACGTCGCATGTAGCCATTCATGAATGCCGTTACCTGCTTGATCGGCTCAAACGCTTGTTCGCGCAGGAAAGTTTCATCGAGGGAATACAAATAATGCCACCACAGGCTCTGCACCGTCCAGGGCGGCACACACATCATCACGTTCCACGGCGGCGAAGGGACGGGCGGCGTGTCGCCCGCTTCCGGATAAAGCGAAACCGTGTAAGCCGCTCCGGGCAGATTATGGAACGCTCGGGCGTAGCGCTCGTGGCAAGGGAGCCAATCGCCAACCATGCGAGCGTAAGGCAAATGGAGATCCTGATGATTGCTCGAAAACAGCCCCCAGATCGTTTGCTGCGCGTTGTAGTCGAGATGGTAATCGCTGTGCCACGCCCATCCGAATTTCTCGGCGACCCATGGGCCGTACAACCCGGGTTGAATTCCGCCCGCTCGGGCGGAACAGCCGTGCAAATACAGGCAACGATACCAAGCTCGTTCAAGAACTTGATCGTCCAAGCAAATTGACGATCGGCTCCAAAACTCATCCCAGTGAGCCGCCGCGGATGCCAAGGCGGCGTCCATGGCCGCGGCGGAGGGTTCCGGCATTTCGCCCGCACCACGGCTCAAGTCCGCGTCCAGCCCGTGCTCCAACTGCACGCACAGTCGGACTCCGTCCGTCCACTGGACGTTTGCAAGAACCGGAACGATCTCGGCTCCGAGCACATTGGGTTCCTCCTCGATTTTCTTCCCTAGGCCGCCGTATTTGGCCCGTGCCTCGTCCACGCGCTGCAAAGCCCCGGCGTCAAACGTGCCTGCGACCCGCGCCGTGACTCGCACCGCGCGGTTTCGCGCCGGATCGGGCGGTAAAGTGGGCAAGGTCTGGCGGAGAAACAAACTCCCGTCACTCTCACCGCGCTCGGTCTGCTCCCAAGGTTCGGCCTGCCATTCCACCCGATTGATCGCCCCCGCGAACGGCAACCCATCCTCCCGAATCAGGCGCACCCACAAACGATCAACCCGCACGTCGGGGATCGCCTCCAACCTCGCTGCGGCGCCTTCACTGGTCCGCAGGTTGACTTGGCAAACGCCGTCGCTTAGCCGCACGCGGTGACCCAATACTTCCAACGTCCGGTTGTCGAAGCCGAGGACCAGCGTGCCGCAAGGCCACGGCCGGGGATACGTTTCGTCGTAGCTCGCATTCGTGTCTCGCGCGTATTGCTCGGTCCAGGCAAATGCAGCCTCGTCGCCCCGCTCCCGCGCCTTCCATTGCGTCCAAAAATCGTCGAACGTCCCGTATAATTCCTCGGGCACCGCAGCGGTTCTAATATCCCAAACGGAGCCGTGACCAAAATGCAGCAGGATGGCGTCTGGGCGCGTGCGCACCGCCACGCCCATCGCGCCATTGCCGATCAAGCCGGCTTCCGAGATTCGCACGGCGGGCTTATCCCAGACGATATCATGCCGGTTCACCCGTTGATTCAGTTTAATTTTCATTTTAAAAGTTAGGTTTCCGGCAAGATGAGTTTAAGCTCAAAATGATGAGCCGTCGGTATTCTGGCGGCATTTATTTCTGCCTCGAGGTCGCCGATTTGTTGATCGAGTTCTTCCAACCGACTGGCCGGTCCGCCGCCGAGTTGGACGTTGAACCATCGGTTGAAGAAGACTTCATTTTTCTTGAAAACCAGCGAGAGAACCCTCTGAGCCTGCCGGGTGATAGAACTGGGACGATCCGCCAGATTGTATCCGTTCGCCAACTCGGTTGCAGTCACTGAACCGACCGATTCTCCGTCGATAGCCAAGTGATAGTTCCCAGCGGCAAGACCGTTGACTTTCAATACGAACTGATTTAAGTCGTCCAGCACGGGCGCGAGTTTGAGCGCCGGCGCAGACCGCGAATCAACTGGCATGGGCAGAGCTTCGTCCAACCGGTCGAAGCTGAGGTTACCATCCTCGTATTTCAAATTAGTCACGCGGCATTTTTTCGCACGAACCACGTCGACGCGGGTCGGTTGGGAAACCGTCAGTTCCATCGCGGAAACCGAGGCCGGTGCATTCAGACCTCTCAGGATGGCCCACGCCATCAGAAGGTGACCGGCCGGCCCGGGGTGCACGGAATTGCCGCCCTCCCCGCCGATGAATGCATCCGGGTTGGTAGCGTGTTCCCTCAGGACAATCGCCATGTAAGGATCGAACTGGTCCACGAAAATCGCCCCTTCGGTGGAAGAAATCTCCTTCAAAGCGTCGGAGAATTTCCGCAATGCCAAATTTCGCGCGTCCTGATCCGGGTGGGGGCCCAACTCTTCGATGGGCTGTGGTGTTAGGAGCACCACGCGGACTCCGTTTCGTCCAAGAACATTGACGATCTCTTTTTGACTGCGGCAATAAACACGAAACAGGTCCTCGCGGAACGCCCCGAACCCGTGGTCGTTCATGCCTAGGTCCACCATCACGACGGTGGGAGAAAGGGGCAGCACGTCCCGACTGAGACCCGCGCCCACGGCAGCCTCGACCAGGTCGTCTTGTTTTGCACCGCTAGAGGCAATCAGCAGGTTTTCGTCAGACGTCACCCGACGACGAAACCATGACGTGTCGCCCCCCACCCCAACGTTCCGGAACGTAAAGGGCTGCTTTGGAAAGCGCGTAAGAGCATACGCTTCGATGTAGGTGGTAAAGAGCCTTTGATAGGTAATACTGTCGCCGAGAAACACCACGGTGCCGCCGTCGCGAAGTGGAAAATCGAAGTCCTTCGCGCCGCAGACCCTCACCGTGACAGCGAGCGTCAGGACGATCCATACCATGTGACCCACAAATAAATTCCTAGTCATAATCCGGTTGTTCGAGCGATAGCCTCTTCGTTAATTACAACCTAAAAGGCTGAACTTCGAGAAAAGCGACTTTAACTTGCGACATGGAGAAAGACTGGGCTGGCGTAGATGATCCCACCATCGCGCTGGAGGGCGCGAAGATAGTAATGGGTGGATTTCTCCGCAGCAGGCAACGGAATGTGGACTTCGAAATCTAGCATGTCGAAAGATTTGCTCCAGACGGTCTTGCCTTCTGAAATAATCTCGAGCGACTGAAGCGCGTCGTCGCAGCTCATCTTCACGAAAGCAGTCACCTCCTCTCCCTCTTTCACGTCCACCTCATCGCCGGACATTCCACTGTTCACGGTGAACCAGACGAGTGCCCGCGTGTTCCAGACGGCCCAAGTGTGGCGATCATACAATGCATCCCAGACCGCTTGACGATCCAGTGAGCGAACCCAGGCACCGGTCAGAATCACACTTTTGGTGGTATTGACATCGGGACCGAGTCCCGCCCCGAAAGCCTTTCCCGGAAATCCCTCGTGATTATCGGTGCCACCCGTGAAACCGACTTTATATCCCGCCTTCAGCGCATCTTGCACGGACGATCCGTTTGTGTGCCACCCACGCCAGACGTCGGTGTATTCATTGCGTTCCTGGTTGCCACGCATTTGCATGATTTCCACCAAGCGAATGTAGTCGGGAGGCGGTTGGATCCACTCATACGCATGCCACCACGGTTGGCCATCTTTTGGGTCTTTCATCTCGCACTCCACGTTCGTGTGGTGAGGGACTGCGAAAAAACGTTTCTGCTCGGACAACTCCTCGACTATTTCCGACAAGGTAGCTCCCGGCTGAATGTTTTTGAGGGCATCTCCATCGATCCGCACGGGATGATCGGCCTCGGTGAAATAGTAATTCTGATGACCGATTACGGTGGACTGCTCCCACCCAAAGAAAGTGGTGAATTCGCCCGGGACGTTGAACTGATCGAGTGCCTTAACCAACGGCTCCCAATCCTTTTTTTCTGGGCTGTGGTCTCCGGGCGCGACAAAATCCATGTTCAGAGAATCTCTCGCTGAGGTGAGAGCTTCGTCGATCGTGCGCATGCCATCCGAGGAGGCCTCCGTATGCCAGTGAAACTCACCAAATGACGGAATCAACCCATTCGGACCTTCTTTCCACACCGGATTTCCAGTGATCACAAGTGAATTTCCCTCTCGGACACCGTTGGAGACATTTTCGGAGATCCCCAGAGCGCTCATCGGTATGCCCACCACCATCCTTCCGACATCTTCGGGTGCTTCCACGTAAAGAATTTTGCTGCCGGTAATATTTTCCTGACTCACCTCGCCGTTCCAAGTGATAGCAACTGGCACGGGGTTTGTGAACTGCGTGGGATTTCCGAATCGATCCTCGGGGACGAGAGACACCCGTACCTTGCCGTTTTTACTTGGAAAAGGGCGTGAATAGACAGAGAAGCGTTCAACGGGGCCGGGGGCGACTTCGATGGCGCAGGAAGAGCCTTCCAGAACGCGTTCGGGCGGCGGGTCTGCTGGACGGGATTTCAGCGCGACATCGGTTGTCCAAATACTCAGCACCATCCGCATGGGGGCATTCTCACTTGGCTTGAGTCGAAGCCGGAAGGTCACTTCTTCGCCGGGCCGAATGCCACGAGGGAATTTGAGACTGATGATGTTCTTGTGAGACGGGTCGAGGTGAACGTCGCTGCGATAGACCACTTCTCCAGGGATGGCATCAGCTCCCAGAAACGACCAAATCAATGAGTTGCGGATGCTGTCGGCAGCCAGGTCTATTTGCGTACCACTGCGGTATTGCTTATCGGCGGTCCATTTGAGTTCGTAGTCGAACTCGCGCACCAGACTGGGGAAGGCGTGCGGATCTTTCGTGATGACCAGTGATCCTGCGGCGATGGTGGGGCACGGAGCGCCGAGCATCAGCAGTAGAGGGATGAGCAGAGTGGGAAGCTTTTGGAACATGATATTTTTGGTTATTTGGGCAGGACATCAAGGACGACTACTTCATTGCTTCGCAGGGCAATGGAGTTCCCTGAAATGTGAGCGCCTTTTGACCATGGGCCGACCACTTCATTCAGTGATGACTCCCGGATTTTTTGTGACACAGTGACGTTCCGCACCTCATGGGAGGGATTGTAAAGGCACACTGTATGGTGACCTTCGTCGATTTTGTTGATGGCGTAGTAAATACCGTCACCCGCAACCTGAACCGGTAGGTGATGGGATACTGTTTGCCGCAGATAGCGCTGAACGCAGTGCAACAATTCAAATGGCGGATCGGGCTGATATTGCAGCCGCTTGATCACGTCGAAGCCTGGCGCGATCATATCATTAGTGAGGCCGTGGTCGGCCAAGATCAATGTCACTTTGCCGATGCCGAGGCGCTTTTCCACGATGAGCGGAGCCAGCGCCTCGCTTGTTACCACGACATCCCAACCAGCATGATCATCCAGCTTACGCAAGGAGTAGAATGCC
>JBGSMR010000151.1:0-5808 GCA_041740065.1 Chthoniobacterales bacterium | reverse complement strand
AAGCTTCGTGCTCGCAGAAGTTGCAAACTGAGCCATTGCCAGCCCCGAATAAGGTGAGTAGCTGCCCTGGCAGCCTGACTCTCGGAACAAAAGAGGGGAATCCGTGCTGGAATAAACATACCATCCCGTCGTTTCGTCATGCAGATCACGAAGAACTGATTGCGCCCGAGATGGCTGATAAACAAGATGCCCCGCAGTAAGGTCGTGATCAGCCCAAGAAAACGCCAACGCTGCTGATCCGAGCTGAGGAAACACACGGGACATTGTGATATCGGTGTTTGTATCTCCCGTGGCGAAGAAAATCAGGTCAGGATTGAAGGCAATCAGGGCAGTGGTGGCGCTCTGAATCCTGATATCTTCTGTGCAGGTAACAACATCCGCATCCGGCAATCGTCCAAGAATCGCCAACTTCACGCCCGAGACCTTGCTAAAACCCAGATACTGCTTTGTCAATTGATGACGTAGCAAGTTTTCGCTTTTCAATAGTTCTGAATCGCAGAGAAAGAATGAGCGAACGCCGCACCGAGCAAGTCCGTCCGCCACCATGCTGCCCAAAGAACCGCACCCGACGATGGCAACTCGCCTGGTAAGAATCTTCTCGTCAAAATGTGGTCCTGTAGTGCGACGTAGCAATCTGCGTGTGCTGATATCTTCGGCTTGCCAAGGTTCCAGTCCTTTGTGCACAAGCACTCCAACGATTGCCTGACATAGCTGCTCGCGATTTTTGCCTTTTGTCTTGATACTCTGCGGGATCAATCCAGCTAAAACACATTCATTGCCGCCTAGTTTAGCCACTAGAAAAACGAGGAGATCAAATGTCTTGTGTTCGCGGGTACGCTCGAAAACCTTCTCGCAGAATATCTCGAGAGAAGCCCGAAAGGTATTCGATGCGGCTAAATACGCTCCCGGATTACGAAGGAAATCCAAAGTCTCAGCTCCAGCGAGTTCAGCAACCATGCCAAGTCGCACGGGCGCCTTGAATCTTTTGGATGTTGCGGATTGAACCATGAAGAGGTTCGTGTTCGATATTGATGGCGTCACCTCAATGGCCAGTTCATCCAAATCTGGTCTTTTAAAGAGAATGCTACGCGTCGCTGATCCGTTCCAATAAGCCGAAAGCTCATCATTTATCTCGATAGTTTTTTCCTCGTCCGTCCAGTCGCGATCAAGAATGCTGCGAGCGCCGTCGAGACAACGCAATAGCACCTCGAGCGGTCGATCGGGATTGATCACGCTGGTGCGCACGATAGTACAGATATCTCCTGACAAAGAAACATGAGGCAACAAATCTCTCGCCTCGTTCGTTGACGGCAGAAAGAGCGTGGGAGGATCGTCTGGATAAGTATCACCAAGACGGATGATAATCGCCTCCGTCAGTTTCCAGCCTACCTGGAGCAGCCAATGTTCCCCGGTCTTTTCTTGCAAATTTTTCGGCAGTTCTTTGTCTTCAGCAAACAATAGCCGCGCGCCTGATTCTTTGAAGAATTGGCGCACGGCATCGATTCCGTAGATCTGCTCAAGCATTAGGCTGCTTTCCCCGAGTCGCCAAGAACTGCTGGCGCTCCCCAAGGCTTCGCCTTCTCCCCAGCGTTTCCGGCATGAAGATCGACAAGTTTGTCGCCGACTCTCGTCAGAACGGTACCTTCTCGCACATTCGGGTCGTAGTAGGCGCTATCAGTAGTCGACGTGCTCAAATAGAGTTTGTCGCCCTCTTGATTGTTCAGCTTGAAATTACCGTGTTCCGCATAGACATGCTGGTCAGCACCCGCTTCGTCCTCGAGATTTAGTCCGGCGGATTGATGGCCGGTATGCACGCGAAGCACTCCATTGCCTGCTAATTGCAGGCCTTTTTCGGCCGTCCAATAGACTTCCGGTTTCTGCTCAGGTCTACCCTCTTTATCGTACAACGTATGAGATAGTTGTAAGCCGCTCAGATCCAGGGTCGCTGCCCCTGTATTTTTAATCTCAGCCCATTCGCCGTTAAGCTGTTTGGCGGCGGGAACGCCATCGATTTTGTCCTTGCCTGCGGGATTTGGTTTTGCCCGCCATATCATCAGTTTAGTCATTGTGGTTTTCAGTTGGTTAATGTTAACCGAGCCCCGAAGGATCTTCTTCTGGCTCGTCACACAACGCTTCTTTTTTGGCAGAAGGCACTGTGTATATATGACTGGTATTTGAGCGTGCAATTTGGGCCAAAATATCGGATGAATTTTTTCTGGCCCAATTCTACCCACTTCCAGCCAGTAGAAAATGACCCCAGAGGTTTCAACAGAACGACAGGAGGATGAGATCAAATATCTCCTTCTCGCCGAAAATGAGAAGGAACGGCTACTTGCCGCTGACTCTCTCTTTAACCTCTACGGGGTCGACCTCATGAGATCAATCCAACATCATCATCCTGGCCTTTGCGCCGATGACCACCATGATATTCTTGTCTTGGCGATCGAACGTTTCTCACAAAAGTTCCCGCTTGAATCTGAATTGTTTGATCGGCCTATCAAACCTCGCCTTCTGCGAATTGCCTATTTTGTAGGCAAGGAGCTCTATCGGAAAATCTCCGGTCGTCGGGAACGTGAAGTTGGTGACATGATCGACGAAGTTGCCAAAAGCCTCAAAGACTCTGAGTTTGGAAGCACTTGGCACGATGTGGCCGATGAGTCCTTTCGAAATCGAGTCGGCGACGAAATACGGAAGGTAGCAGCCCAATTAAAACCTCGCCAGCGGCAGATCACCTTGTTTTTTGCCGAAACATGGGGATTGGAGTTCACTGAACGCGAGGCGATCACTGAGATCTTCCGGACATCCGGAGAAAGACTTACTCGCGATCAGTATAAGAGGGCGCTGGACGAAGTCCGCGGAAAACTGCGCGAGCCAATCCGCAAATTACTAGCTGAAGAAGGTTATGGAAATTAATCCCCGCGAAGCCGCTGCATTCGATGCCATCATTGCTTACAGCCTTGTTGGTCGAAAATATTGGGAGCTGACCGACGAAGACATCGAGCGAGAGCTTGGGGAGTACCCCGCACTAGAAAGTGAAGGAAAGGCAATTTTGGAAGCCATGGGGAAATCGCCGTTTTCTGAGCAGAGAATCGTGCGCGGCCACGAAAAAGCCGATTCCTTCGCGGTTAGTGGCATGTATCGAGATGGAGCCGATGACAAACTTTCTCCTGAGTTACGCGAGGAAATTGCGCGTAAACGCGACGAGATTAGGGCTCGACTGCGGAAAAAAGCTTAGCTGAATGTTTGATCCTCGCCTCGAACGGCTGGCGCAAGATGTCCGGCATGCGGCAAAAGCGATGACTTTGCCAGTCAACTTGGAGCAAATAGCCGCTTTCGACGACATTTTGCTTCAGCCAATCGCGGTCCACGCTGACTTCAACGGCAAGATCGAATTTCTGCCGGATGAAAATGTTTTTGTGATTTTCCATCCAGATCCCGCCACTTACGAATATCCGACACGCTTGAGATTCAGCATCGCACACGAGCTTGGGCATTTTTACATTGATGAACATCGTGAAGCACTAGTCCGCGGCGAATCTCATTCTTCTGCCGCCCCTTTCCGCTCAAAGAATCCAAGGGAAGTCGAGGCTGACGAATTTGCCGCCGCCCTACTCATCCCCGCTAGCACCATGGACGGTTCTATTAATAAACGGGGTTTTTTGACTCTTGCGGAAATTTGTCGGACTGCCACCGTCTGCCGGGTTTCGCGTTATGCCGCAGGAATCCGTTACGTTCGAATGGCTAGCGAAGTGTGCCAAATTGTTCTGGCGCATCAAGGTGTCATAAAATCTTATTTCAGCTCTGACGAAGCCCATTTATCGGGATTCGGAAAATTAAGCGTTGATCGTCTACATCCAACTTCGCCTGCCAGGCACGTGAATGCTTTCGGTGATATTGGGGAAATAAGAGAACAAGACCATCCAATCGAAAATTGGTTTGATCGCAGTGGCGGTAAACGGGTGTGGGAGAGTTGTACGTTGCTCGGCGAAGGTTATTCGTTGTCCCTCCTTTCTCTGGAAGAAAACTGAGCGATCACGGTTCGATTCCTTTGTTGTAGATTGCCCCGAATTCGGGACATAGGGCCGTGAAATTCATGCCAAGGTCACGGCATGAAATTGGCAGTCTCCCTACTCGCATTTACGATCACTGTTACGGCTCACGCAGGCCCAATCACCCAAAAGCCACTCGACGAATTTGTCATCTATGACGTTCCGGTAGCGGAACAATCGGGAACGACCACCGTCATGTTTCCTAGCGAAATCTCCGGTCTGTATGCGAAATCCGTTTCCACGCAGGAGCAGGAGAACGCCGGTTTTCTCATTTCGTTCACGCCGGGAAATTTTTATTTCACCATTCGGGCGCTGAAAAAAGACGCCGAGGATCATCTGACGGTGATCTTCAACCGCAAGGCTTACGTTCTCCACCTGACCGCATCGGACAAGCCGTTTTACAATGTCACGTTTTATCAGGAAGACCGCCGAGGGCAGGATAGGCTCGGACCGTCTATCGTGCCGGAACGTCTGCTTTCGCTGATGGATAAGGCGAAGGCGTACCGGCTGTTTACCGAGAACCACCCGGACGCGCTGGCCGGTGTCCTTCACGCGGCCCCGAGCATCGCCAATTACTACGATGGCTTCACCGTCCGCATTTGTGACGTTTGGCGATTTGAGCAGGACGACACCTTGATTTTTCGGCTCGAATTGGAGAACGCGACCGACAGCGCTATCTACTACAAGCCTCAGGATCTGGCCGTCCGCCTCGACGAACGGATCTACACGCAATCGCTCGCCGATGCGTCCGGCATCATGCCGCCCAAATCCATTACGCCCGCATTTTTTAGCATCACGGGTGACGGACAGGGCGCTCGCAACAATCTGGCCCCCGAAAACAAATGGAACGTCCTCGTGGTCCGCGCTGAATCCGAAATCCAACGCCTGAGAGGAGACTCCAAATGAACCTTCGCAAGATCTGGACTGAGCTTTTTCAAAAACCTACTGGCCGACTGATTCTGTTCCTGCTGGCAGGGGCGTTGGTTTTCGCCTTTCTATTTTCAGGCCGAGGCCAACGTTCGACCGAGCCTGTTAATCCGACCATTCCCGCGCAGGCCACCGCGGCTAAGGGCTATACGTTTACCGAGAATATCCCGGTAACTCCTCCGTCCCGTCAAAGGAAGGAGGCGCCAAAGGTTGCTGAGGATACGCCAAGCGCTGTGCCAACACCAAAGCCGCCGCCACCCATCCCTCAGGCAATTTTCGCAACCAAGGAGGCAGCCCGCAGCGAATATTTCCTGCCCTATGGCCGGATGCTCCGTTGCGAGTTGGTCAATACGGTGGACTCCACTCTGATCGATACTCCGATCATTGGACTGATTACAGACGAAGTCTGGCATGACGGACGGCTCGTCATTCCGGCTGGAACCGAGGTGCATGGCTCCGCGCAGAAAAACGCAGCCCGCGAGCGCATCGGCTCTGAACGGCAATGGATGCTCATCTTTCAGGACGGCAGGGAACTGCCGCTTACCGGCACTGTCCTTGATTACGCGCCAGATGGCAGCAACCCAGATGCATGGGGCGAGACGGACGGCTCTGCTGGTTTGCGCGGCTACATGATCGCATCCGACAAACACGCGGAGGCCAAGTCCATCCTCGCTGCCATGATCTCAGCTGGCGCGGGGGCTTTCCCATCGATGACCAATATTATTTCACCGCTGACCGGTGGAGTGACCCAAGTGCAGGACGGCGGCTATCAGGATGCCATTGCTGCAGGGATTCAAGTCGGTGGGCAAATCTACTCGCAACGCCTTTTGGA
>JBGSMR010000104.1:0-2879 GCA_041740065.1 Chthoniobacterales bacterium | reverse complement strand
CAAAAACAAAAGTGTTCCTTTTTCGGGCGTATCCAAGCCGAGGTGTTCGCTGCCGTAAGCGATGAGGTTGAGTTGAGCAAATGCCGCGAACATCGTGAAATAGGCAGACCCCCAGACGGACAGGGCAAGAAACCCGTCTTTGTGGATTTCACCCAGGGTCTGGAAAATTCGAGGCCCAAAACCCCGACGCGCCGCCGGGATGGACGTCGGATCTGGACTCGCGACCGGGATGCGTGGCACTCCGAATGACGCAAGCCATCCCACGACGGCAAATCCCAGACACGTCGATACCACCAACGTGTAGTTGCCGTTGAATGCCACGCTCAATGCGGGCGCAAGCAATGTGCCCGCGATAATCGCAAGGTAGGTGGCTGCTTGCAGAAATGCATTCGCTCGGGCGATTGCGCTATTCGGCACGATATCGGGAATTAATCCGTATTTCACCGGACCAAAAAAGGCACTCTGCGTGGACAACGCAAAAACCGTAGCGATCATGAGCCAGACATTTCCCGAGTAAACCGCCCCAATCGCGACTCCCATGATAAGAATTTCGGCAAACTTCGTAATCCGAAGAATTTTATCTTTCGGAATCCGATCAGCCAGGCTGCCCGCCCAGCCGAGAAACAAAAGGAACGGCAGCGCAAACGCCACGCCAACAATCCCCATCGTTTGTTTGCTTCCTACCTCTGGCCACGCGACAACCATCGCGTAGATCGCGACCAGCTTGAAGATATTGTCGTTTAGCGCCCCGGTGAACTGGGCAACATTAAGATACTTAAAACTCCCCAGGCTGGATGAGGTCGGCATAACGCCCCAGATTCTATGCAGGTCTCAGGAAGGATGGACAGAAATTCCAGCGGCCACGATCGATTCAATCTCCGACGGCGGTGTAGCTCAGGCAGGCGATCTCATCCAAAGTGGTTTGACCTGCGATCACTTGCAGCAGGCCTTCTTGGTAGAGAGAGAGCACCCCGGCCCGCTGCGCGACCTCCCGCATCTGGCTTTGGGGGGCGTTGCGCGCTATCATCTCGCTGAGTTCCATATCAACGACACACATTTCCATGAGGGCAATTCGTCCCGTGTATCCGGAGTCATTACACTCCGGGCACCCTGCCGGATGGTAGAGAAATGCCGTTTCCGGCGAGAGCGGCACTTTATTTTTGTGATACGTTTCCCGTATAGCGTCCGTGACTGCCACCGGGCGTTTACATTGCGCACAAAGCCTGCGCACAAGGCGTTGCGCTTGGGATAGTGCGAGCGAATCAGCCAGCAAATACGGGGCAACCCCCATGGAGATGAGGCGGGAGACAGCGCGCAGGGAATCATTGGCGTGCAAGGTGGTTAGAACTAAATGCCCCGTGAGGGCGGCATTCACCGCTGCCGAGGCGGTCTCCTCGTCACGGGACTCACCGATTAAGATGACATCGGGATCTGCACGCAGGATGCGTCGCAGACCTTCGCCGAAATCAATGCCATTGATGGGATCTGTCTGGGTTTGATTGATTCCTTCGATTTCGTATTCGATCGGATCCTCCACCGTGTGGATATTGATCGTCTCGCTAATAATGCTGTTGATAAAGGCGTACAGTGACGTCGTCTTGCCGCTACCCGTCGGGCCGGTGACAAGCACTAAGCCCTGATCGCGACCGAGCGTGCTTTTGATAATGCTCGACTGGCGGGGCGAGAGGTTCAATTCGCTGAGCTCCTTAATTCCATCTTTTTTGTCGAGGAACCGGATGGTAATTTTCTGAAGCGCTTTGCTGCATGGAATGGCAGACACACGACAGTCGATCCGACGCTGACCGATACGCATGCTGAAGCGACCATCTTCCGCCGTCTGACGACGTTGTCCCATATTTGAATAGTTTTTCAGCAGGCTGACGAGGCGGGGTAGGATCTCGTCAGGCCCGGAATGAATCACATGCAACTCACCGTCGATGCGGGCACGAAGTCGCGCGGTGTTGAAATACTTCTCGACGTGGAGATCACTAGCCCGGCGGCTGATCGCCTGATATAGCACCCACTGGATGATTTGCTCCGGGCTGGTGTTGATGTTTGACGGATTGATGCGCTGCATTTCGCTGGGATCGATATCCACCAGGTTGGCATCATCCGCATAGGTGAGATCACCTGCTTCGACGATGACACTTCCTCCACCAACTGAGCGCCCTCGGTTACGGCTGATGACTTCCCGAATCCCCTCGGGATCAGCGAGAACCTTAATTATTTTGAGGGAATCATTGCCGGTTGAATACCATTCGTCTTCAAACGAGTAGTTTTGGCGATCTGACGCCATGAGATACACGGCAGACTCTGATCGATAGACCGGAAACACTGTGTGTTTTTCCAATAGGTTGTCCGGGAAAAAATCCTGCATCGGCGCCAACTCGGGTGCGAAGATCGGACGGCCAGATGTCATGAAGTTGAAGGCGACTCCAACGTCTCTCGGAAGGAGCTTGTAATCCGAAGCGCGCCGCATGTCGATATCACCAAAAGCGGATTCACACGCGGCAAGTTTATCACTTTCGGATTTCGACATCGGGTAATGCTCCAGCGTCCACTTGAGCGCCGTGAGCAATCCACCGCCTTTCGCCGGCGCTTCAACAAACTCCAGCAGCGTGGATTCCGGCAGCGGACTCATGCTAATCCGTTGCACTACATCGGATTTTAGCGCCTCGTATTGCGTGCGGCTAATGAGGATTTTAGCATAGAGAAATTCAGGGATCCCCCATGTCTCTTCTGCGGAGGGATCAAAATGCGCACACAAGAGCACTGGCCCCACGGTGCCGAACGGCATCCACGGGTCGGGTGCCACATTCTGCCGGGCCAGCTTCCGGAACGTTTGCTCTGCCTTCGTGGAACAAACCGGACGCATCAAC
>JBGSMR010000100.1:0-4517 GCA_041740065.1 Chthoniobacterales bacterium | reverse complement strand
GCCCGTTGTTAGACGTGATGGCGACCAACTTTTGCGCAAAATCGATGTCGAATGTGCGTTGACCCGTAACGAGACTGATCTGGAACTCGTGATGACGGGGAGGGGGGCGCCATCGGTGCGCTTTCCTTGTTCCGCGCTCGTGGGCCGGTTTCGGCAGACGCTTTGGTTCCCGGAGCCAGCGACTCCGGTGCAGATGAGGGTGGAACTGCGATCTGGTGCTGAGGTGCTGGCAAGTGCCGATAGGGAACTCACGCCGTGCAGGCCATGGCGCGTGCATCTGCTCCACCAGTCGCACTTCGATTACGGTTATACAACGCTTCAGTCTGAAGTCCTGCGCCTGCAAATCGGGAATTTGGACACAGCTTTGGACTACATCGAGCAGACGCGGGATTTGCCGGAAGCGGATCGCTTTCGGTGGAACATCGAATGCACCTTTCCGCTTCTGAAGTATTTGGAAAGCCGTCCCTCGTCGTGTATGGAGCGATTGCTTGCAGCCAACCGGGCTGGATCGCTCGAAGTGGCCGCGATGCCATTTACTCTCCAGAGTGAAGGCTGCACTTCTACAGAGTTAATTCAAGCGCTTCAACCCGTCCGCCGGTTGCGGGAAATGGGGTTTTCCATTCGCACCGCGGTGCAATCGGACGTTCCTGGAGTTTCTCCGCTCCTACCGCGCTTGCTCAATGACATCGGAATTCGCCATCTCGCGATGGCCCCGAATAACTTCCGTGCGCCGTTCACTCCGACAGCCCTCAAGGAGCTGCCAAGGCCATTTTTATGGAATGGGCCCCACGGCGGCGAGCTTCTCACATGGATCACCGACCTGCATGATCATGTCTATCAAGAAGGAAATATTCTCGGATTTTTAGAAAATCTGGAGGCCGTCGAGAACCGGTTGGGGTCACGGCTCGCCCGCTTGGAACAAGATAGCTATCCTTGGTGCACCCTTGGTCTGAGGACGCAGGGGAGCTATTCCGACAACGGTCGTCCAAATTTTCGCATTGCCGAGATCGTGCGGGAGTGGAACGCGCGATATGCGATGCCGCAGATCCAGATGTCTACTTTCTCAGCGTTTTTTGACGAGATTGAACACGAGACGCAGGGTCGACTGGAAATGGTAAGCGCCTTTTGGCCAGACTGGTGGAATGAAGGTATCGGGTCAATGGCTCGGGACTTTGCGTTCCATCGGCATTCGCAGGAGCGGGTGCAGTTTTCCGAAACAGCGCTTGCGCTGGCGGGTGCAGATTCCGTGCAAGCGCGAAAGCTTCTCGATGCCGCGTGGGAGAATATCCTGCTCTGCGACGAACACACCTGGGGTGCAGCCGCACCGGCAGAAAATGAACAGCACGGACCGAAGTCGGGTGACCTGCAAATGGCGTGCAAGCGGAGCTTCTTTTTCCAAGGCATGCTCGCAGCGGAGCAGGTTGAGAATTCAGCGCGGGCGCATTGGGCACTGGCTGCTCCCTCCGTCGCAACTCCGAGCATCGCCGTTCTCAACTCGCTCTCGTGGGCGCGCAGCGGTTTGGTCGAAGTGACTCTGGAAGAACTCTCGGCGATTATTCCCGGAGTGACGGCCTGGACCTTCCGTGATGCAATTACCAGCGGCGTCCTACCCAGCCAGTCGCTGGAGCGGGATGGCCGGACTTCGGTCTGGATTCATGTGAACGACGTCCCAGCGTTCGGTCAGGTAACCATTCTCGTTGAACCCTCATCCGCTCCCCAACCCACATCGGAAGTCCTCCACTTTGAACGCGATCTTTGGCGGAGCCAGTTGGGAAGCCAGTTTTCATCGCTTTCGCTTTGCCCGGTGACCGGCGGGTTGCGCCATTGGGAAGCGGGAGATAGGATCCTTGCAGATGAGAGTGCGTCATTTCTCTTCGGCAGCATCTTGCACCAATCGTATGCGAGGCAGCATTTTTTCTTTGCAAAGCAGCAAATCATCGGCACGCAGGTGAACGAAAACGCCTGGCTTACCCGCGTGGAGCAAGGTCCGCTCTTTAGTCGGGTGCTCGCTACCGCCGACTGTGGAGAGATGAAAATCCGCCGTGAATGGCTGCTCCACCACACGGTTTCTCGACTGGATCTGTTCACGACGATCCAGAAGGCCGCCACAAATTCCCCGGAGGCTGTGTTCATGGCGCTGCCGCTCACTATTCCTCAAGGCAAGTGCATTCTCGGCACTAATGGGGGACCGATGGCGCTTGATGCCAAGATGATTCCTGGGTCGTCGTCGGACTGGTTTGTCCTGCGGGATCATTTAGATGTGGCAGGGCCGCACGGTGGGGTGATGATTTCCCTTCCGGATACCCCGCTGGTGCAATTGGGCGATATTCGCAAGGCCAGCGTGCGCGGCACCGGGACAGATAGCCGGGAGTTGTTTGTCTATGCCATGAATAATCTCTGGCCGACCAATTTTGCTCCCGCACAAGGCGGCGAATTCACCTTCCGTACGATGTTAATGGATTATACGCATAGCTACGACGCATCGTGGTCCCGACGGCGTGCGCTCGAGTGCAACTCGCCGCTGAGGGCATTTGCTATGGGAGCTCGGACGGGTGCTGCCGCCACTGGCTTGCGACCGCTGGATTTTCAGGCTTCTCAAAACGTGATTGCTTCGCTGAGCCCTCGAACGGTCGGAGGTTTTACAATTCGCCTCGAAGAAACAAGTGGGCAGCCGGGCGAAGTTGTCCTTGGCTTCCCTGGGCGCAATGTCCGCCGTCTCGAGATCACAAATATTATCGGTGAAGCGGTCCGCGACCTTGCGCTGCAAAGCGGAGAAGCTGCCCTTTCGATCGAGCCCAATCAAATCCTCACATTGAACGTCGCCGTCGCCGACTAAACTACCCGCGATCTGAACTAATTATGAAACTCCCAGGCTTTTTACTCACTGCGTGCTTCCTGACCATCGGAATTCAGGCGGCCGAACCAATTCCCAGCGAGCCCGAAGCGCAAACCAAGACCGCACCGAAGTCCGTAATCCGTTACGACCTCAGTCGGGCCCGGGCAGAAGTGAAATTGGACGACCCGCGCTCCCTGCGGGACTTCTACGACAAGATCTTTCTGGTCGCATCGCTCCAGGGGTTGGTGAACCGGGACGCTCCGGTGCTGGCTGTGCGCTATGACAAAAAGCTCGATGATTTTTGGTGGGAACGGCTCACCGAACCGGGTGCCTGGCTAGCGGACTCTGAAGTTCGCGACCAAGTAACGCTCCCCGAGTTGCTCAATGAGTTCCGGAGCACTTACAAGGGAGCAGTGGTTTACGACGAATCCGTGCCGGCGACCTCGCACATCGCGGCGGCCGTCGCAGGGGCCGATGACCTGCTTGTTCTTCGATACGACTCCGACCCCAACTCACTTTATCGCCAGCTCACTCAAGGAGCGGACGCTCTGCCAGTCAAGGTATGGCTCGTCAATGAAGATGGATCTCCCCTCTTCACTGGAAAAGGGAAGATCCCCGGCACGTCTCTGGAGAGCACTGGGAGCACCAAGAATGACGCCTACCGGTGGCTGATCGACAAATACCTTGCACCGGGGAAGCTGAATCCTGAAGTGCTCGCCTATCTGGTCGATGCCTTCTGGCTAAAAGCTTGGAAGGCCTATCCTCACCAATCAGTCGATGATCCTGAAAATCGCAACCCGCTAGGGGATCCCGATCAGCACACCTTGCTTAATCTCGACTTCATCATCGCGAACCGCGGCATCGCTTTCGATCTCCATGTTTACGCCGACGAGATTCCTAACGACGATCCGGGGCAGAAGATGGGGACGGACTCCGAGACTTACCAACTGATCCTGAAGACATGCAATGATCTCACAGGCGGAAATAAGATCCTCATGCAATATGGATTCACTCCATGGATCTTCAAATACACGGACTTTAAAGGTGACAATTGGACAGCAGGCGGCACGCGTGAGCCAGTGCATGTGGAGTGGTATAATATTCAGGTCGCTTCCTCATACAACTGCGCGATCGATGCCGACGCACTTGCCAGTCTACCGAACGGATCGTTCACGCAACACTTTCCGGTTCCCGCTCATATCCCTCAAAAGCGTCCACGCCCGACAAAAGAGCTTTTGATCGAAGAAGGCATTCTCAATGCGGATGGAACGCTCCAGGATGTCATCTATTACTCCTATTATGGAGGAGATTACGATGGCTCGTCATGGATCTACAAGTACATGCCTGCGATCTGGAGCGACCCCGCTCGCGGCACCGTACCAATCAGCTGGGCGATCAATCCCAATCTTGCTCGCCGCGTGGGTCACAGTCTTTCTTGGATTCGTAGCACCGCGACCAAAAATGACGACTTCATTGCCGGTGACAATGGCGCTGGATACTTGTTTCCTCATCAATTGAGCGAGCCTCGCGAGTTTTCTGGACTCCCAAGCGGCGTCGAGATTTGGGAGGAACACAATCTTCGTCTGATGAAGCAGTGGGATCTCGACGTGGTTGGCTTTGTAATCGATGGGCTCACTCCGATGATGAAGCCGGATGCTCTGGACGCCTATGCACGCTTTTC
>JBGSMR010000086.1:0-8178 GCA_041740065.1 Chthoniobacterales bacterium | reverse complement strand
TTTGATGTTCCTCGATTTGAGGGCACGGAGACCCCTTCGAATTTTATTGCGACAGTCGAGTTTCAAGACCGAGTGACCGGGGAAACCAAGGAAGATACGGCGAGGATGAATAAGCCGGCAAGTTGGCCTGGCGGGATCATTGCTCACATAACAGGGATCAATTACAAATTCTCCCAAGCGGAATGGAATCCCAAAGATCTCGACGAGACCACCTTGCAAGTTCTTTACGATCCGGGATGGATGCTCAAATGGATGGGCTCCCTCGCTATATGCGCTGGTATTTTTATCATGTTCTACATCCGTCCAAGTCGGGAATCACTCAAATGACATCATCACACCGTAAATTCTCAGCGATCTGCCTCTTAACCCTGCTCGCCTGCGCGATGGCTCCAGCGCGAGCGGATCAGACGCAGTTTGACCTCAGGGTGTTCGAGAACCTTCCCATTCAGGAGGGTGGTCGGAAAAAATCCTACTATGCCTTCGCCAACGAGCGGCTTCTTGGGATTACCGGCGCCACGAAACTCAATGTGGATGGGGTGTCCTACGATGGAATGGATTTCACCACCGCGCTCTGGCTGAACCCAGAGCCATGGAGTGCCGTGCCCTTGATTTTAGTTGATAACATGGATCTCAAACGGGCGTCCAATCTCGACCCGGCCCGGAAGCGCTTCTCGCATGACGAACTTGCTGACAGCCCGGCATTTGTGCAATTGCTCCAACAGGCTGAGGTCGCCAAACGGGAGACCCGTGGAGGCAGACTGGATGGAATGAATAAGCAGGTGGAAAAGGTCGGTCTGCGCCTCGCTGATTTTGAGTCGCTGCGCAATGGCAGTTTATACCGGGTGGTTGCAAACCCGGACGGAGGCTACGCGCCATGGATGACGATTTCACCGCAGGATCCCATTTTTGGTGCCGTCAAGGAGGCATATATTGCCAATGACGTCGCTGCATTTGCAACGGCCTCGGATTCCTTTGTGACGGCTCTCAATGGCATCCTTCCAGAATTTCACCCGCCGAAATGGAAGCTCGAACTGGAAACCTTATACCAAGCCATCCACCCGATTCGGTGGGCGTGGATTTGCTACCTAGCTGGTGGGATTATCCTTGCGTTGACATGGATTCGCGCCCGGAAGCCCGGATATGTTGCAGGTTGGACATTAGTCACTGTCGGGTTATTGCTCCAGATCGCTGGCTTCATTAGCCGAATCATTATCTCTGGTCGGCCTCCTGTGACCAATATGTATGAGTCTGTGATCTGGGTGGCCTTTGGAACTGTCCTGTTTGCTCTCATATTTGAGACGATTTACCGCACCCGGTGGATTCTAGTTGGTGCGGTGCCAGTCGCCGTGGTATCGCTGATTCTAGCTGACTCCCAGCCGGTGGCACTGGATCGATCGATTCAGCCGCTTGTGCCGGTGCTGCAGAGCAACTTTTGGCTCACCACCCACGTGCTGACCATCACCCTAAGTTATGCGGCATTTCTGTTGGCCGTCGGAGTGGCACATATTGCTCTTGGGCATGTGATCGCGCGGCGGACTCCGACACCGGCACTTTACAACTATATCTACCGCACCTTGCAAGTTGGCGTCTTGTTGCTAGCAATCGGCACGATTTTAGGCGGAGTGTGGGCGAACTATTCGTGGGGAAGATTTTGGGATTGGGATCCCAAGGAAACATGGGCTCTGGTAGCATTGCTGGCGTATTTATTTCTTCTTCACGGTCGCATCGCAGGGCGTTGGAGTGGCTTCGGCCTCGCAGTAGGATCGATTCTAGGGTTCATCACCATCGTCATGGCGTGGTATGGCGTAAATTTTGTGCTTGGTGTGGGCTTGCATAGCTACGGGTTTGGATCCGGCGGGTTTGGATACGCAATTGGCTATGTCGTTTTTGAACTCACATTCGTCGCCATTGCCGTTTTCCGTAAATATACGGCGCCCAAGAAGAACTCTTCCCCATCCAAACCAGCCTTCGTTTCGTAAAACGAAGTATATGCAAAGATTTCTTATCACAGGTGCTTCTGGCGGCATTGGACTTGCCCTTGCTTACAAATTACAGGCGAGGGGAGTAGCTCTTGCCCTCACTGGGAGGACGGTTGCCCCACTCCGGGAGCAGTTTCCCTCCGCAACGGTGATCGAGGCGGATCTGGTGGGCGCAAATGAAGCGGCCCGTGTGGTAAGCGAGGCATCAGCGGCCCTGGGTGGGCTTGATTGTGTCGTGCATCTCGCTGGCATCGGGCTCATCAAATCTGTTGCGGAGACCACCGATGCAGAATTCTCGCGCGTCGTGAATGTCAACCTTCGCGCTTCGTTTCTAGTCGCGAAGGCGGCTTGTGAGGTGATGGCCGAACAAAAACACGGGCTTTTTATCACGATACCAGGAATTTTGGGACGCGCGGTTATGAAAAACGCAGCGGCCTACAGCGCTAGCAAATATGGCGTGACCGGTCTGATTAAATCTTTTGCACAAGAATATTCCCGCAGTGGTATTCGCTTCGCGTTGTTCTTCCTAGGTGGGGTCGATTCAACCTTTTGGGACAACCTTGCCATGAAGGTCCAACGCGAAAAAATGATCCCTGCCGATACGGCAGCGGACCTGATCTTACAGGCGATTGATGCGCCGCCGCACCTCGTGCTCAGCGAGGTAACGATGCAGCCGGAGAGTCATCAACTCGTGTAGACCGCCTCGACCAATGCCGCTGCCCGAGCTTGTGGAAGCACTCCGGGTTGCATCTGATTCATTACAAAGGCGAATCCTGTGTGCGTCTCCGGATCTGCGAACGCCAAGCTTCCTCCGGCGCCAGGGTGCCCAAATGCGTTGATCGCCGGGCCAAACGTCGACCGAAGTTTAGAGCCCGATTCGTCTACGGGATCCATCATAAAGCCAGCGGAGAAACAAGTAGGAACATGGAGCACTTGGTCCATACCCTGCGTCGTGCGAGTCGTGGCAATCTCATACACACGCTTGGAAATCCACCCGTCGCCGCCGTGTGCCGCCGCTAAACCGGCATAAAAACGGGCGAGGGATACCGCGTTAGCAATGCCACCAAAGGAAGGAATTGATGCCGATTTCATGGCTGGAGAATTCATTGGTGTGACGCCAGGAACCCCCGACGGAGATGAAAATGCCCGTCGAGTGAGTGAGGTAGGATCCCCCATCGCTGCCACAAAGGGATCCCGCTCGTCAGGACACTGCTGGCCCTTAGGCGGGAGCATCTGCGCCACACGGGCATGATGTTCCTCTGGGAGGCCAATCCACACGTCCAGATGGTGGGGTTCGCGGAAGACCGTATTCCAATACGCGCCCAGACTTGCGGCACCAGAAAGCCGTCGCACCATTTCATCCAGTAGAAAGCCGAAAACCCTCGGTGCATACCCGTGCAGCGTCCCGCGGGCCCAGAGCCTGGGTTGTTGTTCAATTGCTCGGATCACGCTGTCATATTCAAGGACCGATGCGGCAGGATCATTGAGTGCACTAAGTCCGGCGCGATGTGAAAGAACCTCCCCAACGGAAATGTCGGACTTCCCCGATGCTGCGAATTCTGGCCAAAACTCTGCAACGCGTGATTGCAGATCATACCCTGTTTGCTCCAAAGCGGTGAGCAAGCACGTGGCTGCGGGACCCTTAGTGGCGGACCAAATGAGTACTAGTGTGTCGTCATCCCATAGGCGCGTGCGTGCAGCGTCGGTGTGCCCGACATGGATTGAAGCAAGCACTTCGTTCGGTCGGCAAACAGCGACCGATGCGCCCACTTCAACACCGTCCGCATGGTTTTTTTGGAGCACCTTTTCCAAGCGTTCTGCAAGAGAATGTAAATTCATCTGTTGATAATCTCCGCGACTGTAGTCAGATCTGGGTCGTTTTTTGCGAGCTCACGGAACCGATCATCCATGCGAAAGCTAATTTGCAACGCATGCTGTGCATCCTCGATATTGCCCAGCACCGCATCGTAACACCCCAAATTATAGTAATACGTTGCCTCGCGAAGCAAAGCAGCGGGCCCGGAAAGCAACATCGCCTTCGCTTCGTCCGTGCGTCCCAGTTCATGCAAACAAAATGCACTATGGATGTATCCGGTGGTCAGGTCGGGATTCCCCTGCCGAAGCATGTCGCAAACCGCCAGCGCTTCCTCCCATCGACGCGTTCGCATGACAATAAACAGGCGCATGTGGAGCGGTTCCTCTCGGGTGCGATCCTCGTCCACCAGCTCGTCGAGCTCTCGCAGCGCTTCGCCCAACATTTCCAATTCGATGTATCCCTGTGCAGCCAGAAGGCTCCGTTCCAATGACATCTTACGAGCATTGCCCTGCGACGCAGAAAAATCAATTCCCTCTGCAGGAAAAAAATACCGCGGTTATCCCGGCGGCCACTGCATTGCCCGTCCAGCTAGGACATGCACGTGCAGGTGCGGCACCGATTCGCCGCCGTTTGCACCATGATTGATGACCACGCGAAATCCACCGTCCACAAAGCCGTGTTTCTTGGCAAGGTCTCCTGCGGTAAGTAAGAGGTGACCGAGGAGCATCTGGTGATCTCGCGTCGCTTCTCCTACGCGAGAGATCAGCGTTTTAGGAATTATCAAAAGATGCACTGGTGCTTGAGGCTGGACGTCGCGAATCACGATGCAGTGTTGATCTTCATGGACGATATCCGCCGGGATTTCACGAGCGATGATCTTTTCGAACAATGTCATGAAACCTGCACCTCCATGTGGTTGGCTCCGCAAGAATTCAGCTCCTCATGCACAAAGCGGACGATTTCCGCAAGAAGGCGCGAGCAGTCCACACGCCAAACTTTCGCCGCGCGCAATTCACGCACGCAAGGGCGGAGATCGGTGAGTTCTAGGCGACCGGGAGAATCTTCCAATGCCTCGCGCAGGCCCCGCCGAAGCAATGTGAAAAATGCCAATTCGTACCCTGTGCCAGCGTGTCGAGCGAGCGTCATGAGCGAAAGTCGCGTGGGCGGGTGAGGGGACTCAAAGTGGGTGGCGACGTCTGCATATCCTATCACTTTGAGCACCGATTCGACGGCTTTGCACAGGTTCTCCACGGCAAGCACGTTTTCTGGACAATCGTGTTTAAGGTAGCTGGCTACACTTTCAATGACATGATCCGCCAACCACCATTTCTTGTATCCGGCGCGGTTGGCTGCATCCACAACAGCTTGGGCCAACCATTGCCTTTCAAAATGCACCACGCGTCCGTCTTCAAAGCGAATCAGCGGCAAATTGTCACGGAAGGCAATCATGCTTGGAATAATTCCGCTTGTGCCGGACCCGGTTTAGCATGGCGTTCGAATGATTCGATTTCTTCGAGGAAGTCCCCGATTTCCTGAAATTGTCGATAAACTGACGCAAACCGCACATACGCGATGGCATCCATCGATCGCAACGCCTCCATCACTTTTTGCCCAACGATCCGAGTGGTAACCTCACGCTCATTGGCGGTCTCAAAATCCGTAATCATTATTTGAACGGCGTCCTCAATCTGCTCCATGCTAATCGGCCGTTTCTCACAGGCTTTCACAAAACTCGCCATCACTTTTTGACGGTCAAATGGCTCGTGCCGCCCATCCCGCTTGGTCACACGCAATTGCACACGCTCGATCTCCTCGTAAGTCGTGTAGCGGGTGTAACAACCGAGGCACTCGCGGCGGCGGCGGATGGAAGAACCATCCCGTGAGAGCCGGGAGTCCACCACCTTATCTTCGAGTGAGTCACATTTGGGACAGCGCATCGATCCCCGCAAGTTATCTCAAGATGTTGTGTGGTCAATTCCGAATTGGCGAAAAAGGCACAATTTTTTGAGTTATTGTAGCAACTGCTCGACGGTCGCAAAGTAACCTTTGGCAACTTCAATGAACTTAAATGCGACAAATATAACGACCGCAATGTAGAGGACCCTGGGAAACCACGCCGCGAACGCCTCCAATCGCGAAGTAAACCGCTCTTGGAATACCGCCGCCACGCGGACCATCTCTGCGTCTAATCGGCCATTCGCCTCTGCGGTTTGGACCGTCTCTTCAATTTCTTCCGGAAAGCACCCTGCCTCGGTAACCGCAATCGGAAGTGGCTCACCGGATCGGACCATCGCAATTACCCGCTCCGACCCCACGCGAAATAACGCACTTCCACTGGCCTCTCCTGCCCGTTGAAACCCCGTCAATATTCCCGCGCCCGCATTGATTTGCATCGACAACACCATTGAAAAGCGGGTCCCGACCAAAGCACGACGGATGCCGCCAAGAAGCGGCACAAAACGCACAATCCGCTCCAGCCAAGCAGAGGTTTTAAGCGCACGGAGGACGATAAAAATGCCGGTTCCGACGACTGCTGCTACTACATACAGGATGCCCAGTGCGGTCAGCACTTCGCGAATGTAGACGTCAATTCCACCGGAGAATGCCGTTGGTGCGGAGAGGACGAGGATTCCGAAATGTAAAAGAAATATTGGGTATGCGAGCTGATTGAGCATCGCCCGCTTCGCCTTGGCAAGGAGTCCGTAATACTCAGAAAGGGATTTACAGACGGCATCCAGCCGACCACTGGCCTCGCCCGCTTGCACCATCGAGAGATCCAAAGGATCAATTACTTCAGGAACTGCCTCAAACGCAGCAGCGGCGGAGCCATCGCCCGTGCCGCTGGCAGCCAACATCGCACGGGCCACCTCGCTTTTTGCCCGTGACCGTCTCTTGGCACTGCGCTCTAAAACTTCGCGAAACGGCTGTCCGGCCACAAGCCCACTCGATAATTCGTAAAAAAATTGTTCTTTCTGCTGGAGGGATAGGCGCATTCGGGCGGTAATTGACCTCAGTGTTACCCGATTTCACTTCTGATGCAATGTTCATGGCGGCTGCGCTGGACGAAGCCCGTAAGGGCGTTGGAAAAACCAGCCCTAATCCCGCGGTTGGTGCAGTCATCGTGTCTGGCGGAAAAATCATCGCCACCGGATTCCATCGTGCCGCCGGGCAACCTCACGCCGAGCTCGAAGCACTGCGCAGGCTCCCCCAAGCGGCGGACGCTGCTGGGAGCGCCATTTACATTACGATGGAGCCATGCAGCACCGTGGGCCGCACGCCTCCCTGCACGTCTGCGATCATTGAGCACCGTTTTGCAAGGGTCGTTTACGGTGCAACAGATCCGAATCCCGCCCATGCAGGTAGGGCTGAATCGATTCTCGCGGCAGCAGGGATCTCGGTCACCCGCGGGGTTCTCGCAGGCGAATGTACTGAAATCAATGAAGCGTGGAATCATTGGATTCGCACCAGCCTTCCTTTTGTGATCGCAAAATGTGGCATGTCGCTCGACGGTCGAATCAGTTCGCATCCTTCTGGACGATGGATCACGTCCCTTGCAGCGCGCCGTGATACCATGGCCCTCCGGGCCACCGTGGATGCCGTGCTAGTTGGCGGTCAGACAGCCCGCGACGATAATCCTCATCTTACCGTGCGCGGGATTCGTGGTGCTCGTCAGCCTTGGAGGGTCGTCTGGTCCCCCTCCGGCGATCTCCCGCAATCCTTGCATCTGTTCACGGATCGGCATCGCGACAAGACGCTTGTTGTTCAGCATTCGCGACTCTGCGAAGTGCTCGAAGATCTCGGTCGCCGGGACATCACCTCGGTGCTCATCGAGGGCGGGGGACGCACGCTCGGAGCGGCATTTGATAAGGGGCTTGTCCAGCGGATCGAATTCTACATTGCCCCGGCACTGCTTGGCGGTCCCGTGGCTGCGGTAGGAGGTGTGGGCGTTGCATCAAATGCCAAGGCCATCCCACTGCTCGAGGTTCAGTATAAGACTGTCGGTGCAGACCTCAAGATCTCGGCACTAGTCGGTGCGGCCGAAAAATAAAAGAGGAGGATTTCCGCCCTACGAAGGCAATGCGCTGCAAGGGACAAGAGAGTGAAGAAAGAGTGCAGGCTAATCGTTCAATGTTCCCCCCTCAGTAGCGTTGCTGCGAAGGGTTGCCATGACGATGGGAACGCCATCTGGCCGAATTAGTGCATGGAATTTCTCCTGAATACGATCTCCCGAGAAACAAACTGGCGCTCATGTTTTTCTCGGTTAGGAAAATACCCGTAAAGCAGAGTCGCCCTTTCCCCTGCGGCTTTGTCGCTGTCGCCAATGATAGTCGGATACCAGAGTTTTTCTCTGTCTGAAGCCCTCGCAAGTAAGACCTTCGGTGT
>JBGSMR010000333.1:0-4570 GCA_041740065.1 Chthoniobacterales bacterium | reverse complement strand
GCACACAAAGGATGGTTAACCTACAACAAGATTGAGTTTCGGAAAACGCATGATCTAATCGAGCTTCTGGCCCAATGTATCGATCGCCAGCCTTCGTTCAAGCCTTTGACTGAAAGTGCGAGGTTTCTTATGCCGTTTGCTACTCAATTTAGATATCCTGGCGACATCTTCGAGCCACCAATCGAAGAGGCGAAAGAAGCCATGGAGCATGCTGCACAAATTGTTTCCACTGTGGTGAACAATCTCAAAAGCGCAAACCTGCGGGAATTTCTCGATCTGTGAAATCGGCCGGTGCCGCACTAAACGGGATGGAGAGAAAAGCTGAAACTTGAAAGCTGAGCATCGGCGCGTGGCTTCCTGCTTGGAGAGCGATACAGCTCGGAGAGGGGCGCGCGAGGCAGCCTGCTTGGAAAGCAGCCCGGAGGGCAACATGAGCGGGAGCGAGGGCGGCAAAGCTGAAGGGACGCGCGAGGGTGGAAAAAGCTCCGCAGGCTGCATTACCATCCGTGCTCATCCGTGCCCTCCGTGGTTAAGAATGCATTCAATACATTGAACCACGGATAGAACGGATTTTCACGGATCATGCGGGATACTGAATTCCATGCAACTGATACCATTTGCCTGCCTGCGGACAGTTGCGATTTTTGGCAGGCTGTCTCGTAAACTCGGCTGTGTCCATCCGTGAAATTTGCCTGAAATCGTTGGTGGGATTCTTGTCAGGCTGTCTCGAGGACTCGGCTGTGGTGGAAAGTATAGAATCCTTGCATCCGCATTTTCCTTTGCGCGCTTCGCGATCTTTGCGCGAGACGAATTCTGAATTTAGCCCGCTGTCGCGGGGGATTGGATACGGTCACAACGGAGCCGCCGGGAGGCGAGCGACATAGCCTGCCGGCAGGCAGCCCGACAGGGCGGAGTCACTGGAGTGACGACGGCAACCTGGAAGCCCGTGCTACGGTTGCGGCGCTGTTGTTAAATTTTCGAGAACCTGCTAGCTTGGTGTTATGAAATTAGAAATCGACGTTCCAGAGAGTGCCTTTTCCAGCCTCCGACAGGGTCCTGATCGATTTGTTTCGGAGCTAAAATTGGCTGCCTGCGTCAAGTGGTATGAGCTTGGGCGGTTGTCGCAATCCAAGGCTGCGGAAGTAGCTGGGCTTTCCCGTGCAGAGTTCATCGACGCACTCCGGGACTATCAAGTCTGCGCCATTCAGAATGATCCTTCGGATCTGGAGCGGGAACTTGCTCTGTGAGTTGTTGGATTGTCGATGCGTCGCCGCTGATTCTGCTCGGAAAGATCAATCGCATCGATCTGCTGGAACAATTGGCTCCTGCGTTGCTAATCCCAGCTGAAGTCCGCGCGGAAATTCTCGCCGGTCCAGACCGAGATCCAGCGAAGCTGTGGATTCAGAGCGAATCTGGGGCCAATTGGGGCCAGTCGACGATTCCAATTCCAACTGAGGTTGTTGCGTGGGACCTTGGGGCTGGGTGAGAGCGCAGTGATCGCTCTTGGCATCTCTAAGGTTGGCTCGATTTGTATTCTCGACGACCTAGCAGCCCGCAACTGTGCCCAAGTTTTTGGTCTTCCGGTGACGGGCACTCTTGGTGTCTTGATCAGAGCTAAGCGAGCCGGTTTCGTCCCCGCCCTTCGACCTGAAATTGATCGACTTGTGTTGGCTGGTTCTCTTTTGTCCCCATCTGTGATCGAAAATGCGCTCGCCCTAGCCGAAGGTTTGTGAGTCGGAAAGCTATAACCTAACAAGGTTGTGGATGAAAGCGCCTACGGTAATACCGACTATACCGAGCATCGGCGGGTGGCTTCCTGCTTGGACAGCAATACAGCTTGGAAAGAAAAGTTGGAACGGCTCAACGCCCAAACCACTAAACAGCAGTCCGGCTGCGTTCTTGTGTCTCCTCGTGCCTTTTCGTGGCAAAGCATCATTCGTGTCCATTCGAGTTCTTCGTGGTAAAGCCGTATCTCTCCGTGCCGATCCGTGAACTTTGTCTGAAATCGTTGGTGGGATTCTTGTCAGGCTGTCTCGAGGACTCGGCTGTGGTGGGAGGTATTGAATCCTTGTATCGGCATTTACCTTCGCGGGCTTTGCGCGAGAACCGAGTTCTGAATTTAGCCCGCTGTCGCGGGAGATCGGATACGGTCACACGCTGGAAGCATGTGCTACAGTTTGCATTCCGCGGCAGGTTTCAGGCAAGGTTTGCTCTTCGGAGCGATGGAGGGTACAGTTCGTGTATGATTGATGTCGAAAATTTCGAGGTGCCGAGGCGAGGGATGCCACGCTGGCGCGAAAGACAGCGGCTCCTACCGATAGCAGAGAAAATCCGCCTCATCGGACAATGTGTGTTGGAAACTCGTGAACTCGAGCGTATCAAGGCCAAATGGAAGCAGTCTGCGACATGCTCGAACTCCTCGTTCAAGACGGGACAATAGCCAATTATGCAATTGGCGGTGCTACAGCCGCAGGGTTTCACGGAGAGCCGCTTGCCACCCGTGATGTGGACGTGTTCGTTTATCTTGAAGGCCAGGCAGGATCGGTTTTTCTCTGCCTCGAACCCCTCTACCGACGGCTGGCTGCGTTGGGTTTCACCGAGTTTGATGAGGAAGGCATTGTGATTGCAGGGTTTCCGATTCAGTTCCTTGCGCCAAATGTGGGACTGGAGCTTGAAGCTGTAGAGCAGGCGATGGGAATTGAATGGGATGGACACCGCACGCGGGTGATGACACCGGAACATCTGGCTGTGATCGCACTCGCAACCGGATGTCCGAAAGACCGCGCTCGAGTGGTATATCTCACACATCTGCCGCAGTTTAATCGAGAGACAATATCTACGATTTTAGAGAGGCACGGGCTCGTCGAACGGTGGCATCAATGGGCGAGAGCATTGGAACTACCGCGCGATTAAGTCCATTTGCAAGGCACACCCGCCACTCGTCACCCGTAACTCTCACGTTGCCTCCCTCTCTCCCGGTTGATGCGCGGTGCGCACCCTGCGGGCAACCTTTCAGGTTGTCTATCTCCCTTCGGTCGGTTGTGTCGCCCTTCGGGTTGCCTTACCAATCAAGCTGCCTCGCGCGTCCCTCTCCGAGCTGTATCGCTCTCCAAGCAGGAAGCCACGCGCCGACGCTCCCACTTTTAACTTTTAACGTTTAGCCACTTCATGCTCTCCATCCTCATCCTCACCAAAAACGAAGAGCAGGATCTGCCGGGGTGCTTGGAGTCGGTTGCATGGTCGGACGATGTGCATGTGTTCGATTCGTTCAGCACGGATCGAACCGTCGTGTTTTCTTTCAGGGCCGGTGGCTCAAACATACGCAGATCTCGCCGCTCAACTTCCGACTAGCGCTCCATAGTTCATTTTATACCCCTGCTGGTTCGATTCTGGGGTCCACCTTAGAAGTTGAATCCCGTTGAAATCCGAGGGTAGTAGGTTCGGTTCTCGACAGAAAGAACGCGCCGCAATAGGTATCCGGGGATGAGCGAGATGCCTGACCACCCTGATAGCATTCATTACCGAGAATACAAAATCCTCCTTCGGCCGGAATGTTTTTATTCGCCGGAGCGATTCCAGGAATATTGGGAGGTGGTTTCGAAGATCGCAGTGCAGCACGGAGTCAAAGTCCGCCTCAACCTAAAAGCGTTTCATCGCTTGGTGCGCGAGGTATTGTTTTATGATACTCCAGCGTTCGATCTGTATCGGAACGCGTTCATCCTGAGAAAGCGCACATTCTATCAAGACGGATGGCCCCGGGAGGATCACGAATTGGCGATTAAATACCGTCATCCGGATTTTGCCATCGCAGCGTCCGTGGATGTTCATCCACGTCTTCCAGGCGAAGCGCGAATCAAATTCAAAGACGAAGTGCTTCCTCTGAAAGACAAGCTGGGTGGCATTCGGAGTCTGTATTCGCACAACTGTGTCCTGACATCTCCGAAGGTGGTGTTGGATCAGGGTCTCGCTGATGTTGCCGGAGTGTTTCCGGCGCTGGGAAAGATTGATATCGAGCCGCGCACGCGGATTGAGCTCGTGAATAATGTAGCGGTAGAGGAGGTTCAGGTTGAACCGGGAACATTTGATTTTGGTCATGGCCTCGAAGCAAAGGCGACCATCGCGATCTGGCGAAACCGGGCCTCGGAAAAGTCGTTGGTCGGTGAATTCGCATTCCAAGCGAAATTCCATCGACTGGACGCGATCCATCAGAATGCCAAACGGAAATCCGAGGCATTCTACCGTGATGTCCAGACGCATGCGCCCGATTGGGTGCTCCTCGGCACAACAAAAACGGCGATGGTCTATGGCATCGGAGGCGTCGTAGCGCCCAATCATGAGGGTTGAAATGCCATCATCCCCTGCCCTGCGACGGGTGACTCTGTGGGAGATATTTTTGACGTTTCTGGTTATTGGAGCGACGAGTTTTGGCGGTGGAGTCGTCGCCTATCTTCGAAATAGTCTTGTGACAAAAAAACAATGGCTGGACGACGATGGGTTCATGGCGGCCTTGGAAATTTCGCAAGCGTTACCAGGACTCAATGCAACCAACATGGCCGTGATCGTCGGAGAC
>JBGSMR010000447.1:0-5534 GCA_041740065.1 Chthoniobacterales bacterium | reverse complement strand
GTGTTGAGGCCGCTGCTATCCGGCACGCACAGGCACTTCTGGCCAAAGAATCACCGTCCGCATTTACCCAAATAGAATGGAATTTGCAACGTGACATCGGTATGACCTGCGGCGGAGTCGTCCGCATGGCATTCGAGATATTCCGGCCGTCCGCATGGGTCATCGTCATCTTTGGCGCCGGGCATGTCGCAAATGCATTGGCGCGGGTCTTGATTGCATTAGACTGCCGCATTCTTATTTACGACTCCCGTCCCGATTGGCTGGAAATTCTGCCGACGGCACCAAATTTGGAATGCACCTGTGCCGAACCCCTTGACGATGCGATACTCCGCATTCCGGACGGTGCATTTGTCGTAGTGATGACTCAGGGGCACCATACAGACATGCCTATTCTCACGCGGATCCTCAAAACCCGCTCCTTTCCTTACCTCGGCGTAATTGGGAGCCCTGCCAAGGCAGGGGTACTTCGTCGGGAGTTGCGCGATGCCGGAGTTGTTGGCGATTTAGATAATGCGTTCCGGTGTCCGATCGGATTGCCCATCGGGCGCAATACCCCCGAAGAGATTGCTATCAGCATTGCAGCGGAACTGCTTCAAGTCCGCGATGCTTGGCAAACGAGCGGCCGATCGTAATCGGACGGTCTTGGTCCGAGGACAGCAGACAGGCATCAAGGATGCGCTGAGCATCTGCTCCTTGCTGAAAGCTCGGTAGATCCGGCGTGCCTGTTCGAATTGAGCGGATGAACCGGGCGTAGTTGTTTGGCGTTGGTGGGGCCTCCACCTCGGTCCACGTATTCGTATCGAGGTCTCTGCCGCTGCAAATACGGTAGCTGCTGACCGACCGATCCGAGTCGATTGCTACTGTTCCGAGCGATCCCGCGATTTTAAGAAATAGCCGGTTTGCATGGCCGCCGCACCATCGGGTTGTGTGAATCGTCCCGATAGCGCCATTGGTAAACGTGGCGTTGATGACCGCCGAGTCGTTCGCATCCATAACGTATTCACCAATCCGGTTTCCTTTGACGTTTGGAAATGTTTTCAATTGACAGTAAACTTTGGAAATTGGCCCTGCTGGAAACGTAGCAAAATCCACGATGTGGACGCCTACGTCTCCAAGCACACCATTGCTTCCGTGTTTGCGCGACAGGCGCCAGAGCCAGGTGGGCATTGTCCGCCAATCGCCCCACGCTTTGCTGGCAAGCCAGGCTTGGAGATAGCTCGCTTCCACATGGCGGAGTACACCGATACTGCCACCCGCCACGAGTTTCGCCACGGCCTGAATGGCCGGCCAGTCGCGATACGATAGATTGACCATGTTCACCACGCCAGCCTTGTTCGCTGCGATAGTCATTCGTTTGGCGTCCGCATAAGTCAGCGCGAGGGGCTTTTCACACAAGACATGTTTTCCCGCGGCAATCGCTGCAAGTGACAGCGGGACATGAAAAGCATCGGGCGTTACAATCGAAACCGCTTCAATGCCTGGCGTGGCAAGGAGTTTTTCGACCTCTGAGAATACCGCCGGAATCGAATGCATAGCCGCAAAGGCTTGCACGCGGTCTGCATCAATATCACATGCCGCCACGATCTTGCAGCCGGGGATAGCCCCAAATCGCTGCGCATGTTGTACAGCCATGCCACCCGTGCCAATGATTGCTAATCGAACGGGAGAGCGACGTGTTTTATTCCGCGTCATAGGGATCAGACCTGCGACCTCTACTTAAACCCCTCGGTCGGGCGTGTGGACCCATCGACGTCCATCGGCAAGGGCTCAAGGGCAGGGGAATTAGGGCACTCGTCGGGAATGCAAACGCTCGGCCTCGCCCAACGCACGGCGTTGGTGATGACCGTCTGCACCTCCTTTTGATGGTAAGTCGGGTAAGTCTCATGGCCCGGCCGGAAATAGAAGATTCTTCCATGCCCACGCTGCCAGGTGGCACCGCTGCGGAAGACCTCGCCTCCGGTGAACCACGAAATAAAAATCAACTCATCCGGCTCGGGAATTCCAAATGGCTCGCCATACATTTCCTCCATCGGGATCTCAAAATGATCGCCGATCCCGTGAGTGATCGGGTGCGACGGACGCAGGTTCCAAACGCGTTCCTTGTCCGTCGACTCCCTCCACTTCAGCGAGCATGTGGTGCCGAGTAGGCGCTTGAAGACTTTTGCGTAGTGGCCGGAGTGCAGGACGATCAGCCCCATTCCCTCTAATACCCGGGTCTGCACACGTGCAGCAATCTCATCAGACACCTCTCCATGTGCCATGTGACCCCACCAGATCAAAACATCTGTTTCAGCCAAGACATCGGCAGTCAGCCCGTGCTCCGGTTCGTCAAGCGTAGCGGTGCGCACGACGAAGCCGTCCGCGGCTCTTAGGAACTCAGCGATGGCCTCGTGTATGCCGTCGGGGTAAATGGCAGCTACTTTTGGATTCTTCTTCTCGTGGCGAAACTCGCCCCAAACAGTGACGCTGATGCTCATGATTTCGCTCGGGGAAGGGAATTTAACCAGCTGACCTCATCTCCGAGCTACGCCCGGCCCATGTAGGTGCCGTTGCGTGTGTCCACGCGGATCATCTCGCCTTCCTTGATGAAAAGCGGGACGTTGATGATTTTTCCGGTCTCCAGTTTGGCTGGCTTTTGGACATTATTTGCTGAATCTCCCCGGATACCATCTGCAGACTCGGTGACTTTCAATTCGACTGCCGAAGGAAGTTCAATCTGGACGGGACGACCTTCCACGCTGAGGACGTCTACTTTTAGATTCTCGACCAGATAATCTTTGCATTCTGAGACGAGATCTTCGTTCAGCGTAATGGTCTCGTAGGAATCGGGATCCATGAAATGGTATCCTTGATGATCGGAATAGCTGAATTCCAATTGCTGACGGTTGGTTTCTACGGTGTCTACTTTTTCTGTGGATGAAAACCGGATGTCTGCGGATTTTCCAGTGCCGATATATCGGACGATCACCTGAACGAAGGCGCGCAGGTTGCCCGGGGTCCGGTGTTGAACTTCTAATACGATGGCTGGATTTCCGTTGTAGCGGACGGCCATCCCCTTGCGGAGGTCGTTTGCGAGTGCCATAGAGTGTGTTTGGTTTTTGTGTTGGTAAAATGAGTGCCGGTCGCAGCGTCACCGTGGGATGATTGGGGCCCAGGATTCAGAGTAGCTTATGTTTTGAGAGGTCTTGTGAGTCAACAATTCCGAGGGGGTGGTCGTCGTCGTCTACGACAGGGAGGTCGTCGATTGCGTGTGTCTGTAACACGTTGAGCACGTCCACTGCAAGCTTGTCACTGCGAATTCGCACCGGATTGCGCGTCATCAATTCCTCGACTGCCAGGGTGCCGATTTCTGGAGTCGATGGGAAATGCCTCGCAAAATCGCCATGCGTAAAAACCCCCGCGATGCGCCCGTCTGCATCAACGATGACGGCCGCGCCTGATCGGCAGCGGGTCATTGAGCGCACGACATCCACAATGAGAGTTCCAGGGGTGACAACGGGCAGTCGGTCGACTCCGCGCATGATCTCGTTTACCGTCAGAAGGAGTGCCCGGCCAAGCTGACCGCCGGGGTGGAATTTCGCAAAGTCGCCCTTATTGAATCCCCGCGCCTCAAGGAGGACCATGGCAAGAGCATCGCCTAAGACCAACATCGCCGTCGTGCTCGACGTTGGCGCCAGGTTCAGCGGACACGCTTCCTGCGAAATGCTTGCATTCAGGATATAGTTGGCCGCCCGCCCCAGCGCAGATTCAGGATTTCCAGTGATTGCAATCAGAGTAATATCAAACCGCCGGAGCGCGGGTAGAATGTTAGTAAGCTCGTCAGTCTGGCCGCTGTACGATAGGGTAAGCACGACGTCCCCATCGGCTATGATACCCAGGTCTCCGTGAAGTGCGTTGAGGGAATTGAGTACCACCGCAGGACAACCGGTGCTTGTGAGCGTCGCCGCGATCTTGTCACCAATATGGCCGGATTTCCCCACACCCATGACCACGACTTTTCCGGATCTGGAAACAGCAGACTTGATGGCGTCGACGGCCCCAATAAAGGTTGCATCCAAGCGGGACGCGACAGCGAGGATTTGGGAACTCTCGATCTCGAAGACCCGTTTTGCTTTGGCGATATAATCCATATTCTGCGTCTGGTCGCCCGATGGCAGGATGCCGCAGCATTCGGGTCGGGCGATCCAAGTAATTTCGTTACTCGCTGATTCCGGGTCAAGATCGCAAAATGGGATTTCTTCGCCGGGTTTGCAATTGGATGCATTCTCGGATACTTACGACGCGATGTCGATTTACACGCGCACCCTCGGATATTTCAGGCCCTTCGTATGGCCCACAGTGATCGGGGTAATTGCCATGCTGGTCGCCGTGGGACTGAGCCTGCTTACACCATGGCCGTTTAAATACATCATCGATGGGGTGTTGCCGACGGACGACAATGAAGCTGCGCTGGTGGCGAGGGAGCAGATTGCATCGTGGTTTCCCGGTCAGTCTCCGGGAATGGTCATTGCATGGCTGTGCTTATCACTCGTCGGGATCAAGCTGCTGTGGGGGATTGTAAATCTGATTTCCAACTATTTGTTCATCAGAACAGGTTTGCATGCCATGCTGAAGCTGCGCACGGAGTTGTATTCCTGTTTGCAGGCGCTTCCTCTCCGGTTTCATGACTCCCGTCGGAGCGCGGATTCGTCATTTCGCGTTGCTTACGATTCGCAATCGATTCAAACAATCTATAATAAAGGCTTCGCGACGGTGCTAGGGTCGTTGGTGATGCTGGTCGGTGCGATTGGCCTCATGCTTCGTATCGATTGGAAACTCACGCTTGCCTCGCTGGCGGTGCTCCCGTTTGTATTTGTCGCGATCCGGTTTTATGCCGAGCGCATCCGACGCGAGTCGACTGACATCCAGGAACGCGAAAGCGATGTTCTTGCCGTGACGCAGGAGGGGCTCAGTTCGATCCGTCTGGTCCATGCGTTCGGGCGTGAACAATTTGAGGTGCGGCAATTTTTCAGCCGCGCGAGTCAAAGTCTTCAGGCGAATCTGCGGCTCAATGTGACGTCTGTGTCCAGTGCGCTTGTGATCGGCACGCTCATGACCTGTGGAACGGCGCTCATGTATTACGTGGGATCCATGCAGGTGTTGGCTGGTGAACTTTCGATTGGTGATTTGTGGTTATTTTCCGCTTACCTCCTGATGTTGTATCAACCGATCGAGCAGTTGAGCTACACCGCATGGGCTTTGGAGGGAGCTGCCGCGGGCATGCAACGCTGCTTCGAAGTCCTAGACCGCGAACCCGAAACACGCGACGAACCTGGTGCGATCGATCTAGGAAACGTCCGCGGAGAGATTCAATTCAGCGGCGTCGGGTTTAGCTATGGCCCGGACCGCGTGATTCTTCGTGATGTCGATCTTCGCATTGCCCCAGGAGAGACCGTTGCATTTGTCGGAGGAACAGGCGCAGGGAAAAGTACACTCATGAGCCTGCTGCTCCGGTTCTATGAACCGGATAGCGGCATGGTGCTCGTAGACGGCAA
>JBGSMR010000441.1:0-14135 GCA_041740065.1 Chthoniobacterales bacterium | reverse complement strand
ATCTCGTTTCCGGGTATCTCATCCGCGTTTGTCGGGTAGACCGAATAGGCACCGGCCCCCGCTTCCGGCGTGGAACGATAGAATGCCGCCTTATACCACTCGTTCTCTGTGGGGATCCACCACCGCGCTCCCACAGACTTTTCGACAATCCCGTTCCTCGCTCCCGCCACGGGATAAGCTCCCGACTCGGTGTCCGATCCCACTTCGCCACCGTTGTGAAGCCAATTGCAGAATCGCGCCGCGTCAAACCAGCTGACATATGCGACTGGGCGCCGACCTGAGCCCATCACGGTATAACTATAACTCCCATCCTCTCCAGCTCGGGCGATACCAGCTACGTGAAGATCCGTCGTCATTGCCGGGTTGAAAAGAGCGTAAGGATCAGATGCCGCAACGGCATTGAGAAAGCCGACGTATTCATCGATCTTAATCTCGAATTTCCCAAGCCTGAATTCGTACGGCACTGCTCCAAAACCTGTCGAATCCGCCGGATTCCCCGGCTGGCCGATCGGCACCATTTCGACGGTCACCAACGGTTCGGCAACAAGGGTTCCCCCGGAGCACACCAGAATCCAAGCGAATAGGGCACAGTAGACCTTCTTCAAGGTTGAGGAACTGATTGAGTTTTGCGATCAAAGGTGAGGGATGATCCCGGCTTCAGCGTGACCGTCGAGGCCGCTTCTTTGAAATCCGCCGGCAGCACAATGCGAAACGTTTGCGGGGTGCCCCCGGTGGCTTCAAGAGTAATCCGGTTAGGTAAAATCTCCACCGTAAGGATTTGATCTCGAAACGCCAACCCAGTCACTCGAGCCGACGGCCACGATGTGGGCAGATGGGGCAAGATCTCCAAGCCATCAGGTGTCAGACGGTAACCGAGAATTCCTTCAATCACCGCGTAAGGCGCGCGGACGTTTTCAACGAATTCGTTATCGAGACCCAGAGCGCCAGCCGTGCCGCCTCCTTGCAGGGTTCCCTTTGAAGGATCGTCGTAGTATGAGCGAAATCCCCCAGCTGCCTTCACCCGCTCGTACCAGACAAGAATTTCCTTCACTCGTTCCCACGCATTGTCTCCGCCGAGCACGCGAGCTCGATTGATGATGTCCTGGGCGCTGATCGAAAACCATGTCCCCCCGTCCTGACATTGCGCGTTGTAGTCATGATTCAGCCCGTCCCAGAGCCAACTCCACCAATCGGCGTTACGTAATGTTCCGAAACGCGGTGCAAACTCCCAGCGATAGATATCTTCTCCCTGCGCGGTATCAGATTTTACGACTCGATTGCCAGCCAACCAATCCATGATCGAACGGGCCGTTCCTGCCTCCGCGAGTCCGTAATAGACAGCGTCCAGATTGACCATCGTGTGCCCGTAGTCGTGCAGCTTGCCGAGGTCGTCCCGCGCGCCGCCGAACCGACCGGTCTCGGCGTTGAAAAGGTGCTCCTGCACGGTCTTCCGGACGAACTCCGCGTGCTTCCGCAAGCTGGCGGCGTCGGCACCAGGCTCCGGCGCCGGTAATTTCCAGTCTGGATTCCGTTCGATTGCTTCTTCCAACTCGATCATCCCAGACAAGCCGCCGAAGTAGAAGTTGGTCGAATACAAATCGTCGTGGCCGTAGGGAATGATATCCATCCCGACTCCATGGCCGATTTGTAGGATCCGGGTTTTTCCGTCCTCAGTCGTGTAGCCGCTTCGCCCGTCCTGTCCAACCCAGCCCGGGTTAATCAATCCGTGTTCATTCGCTCCGAGTTCCTCTCGTGCATAGCGCAACGCCCGGCGCATGACCGGCAACTGTTTCCTAAGAAAATCGAGGTCGTGCGTCAGACGAAAATAGTCGGAACAGCCGAGGAGAAATGCCCCGTTTGACGCGGGGGTCCTTGTGTCGAACGTCGTAAAGATTGAATCAATTTCTAAAATGTCGCCTTCGCGAAATCCTTCAAATTCGAATTGCAATCCGGAGATCGTCCCTTGCCAGGAGGCATGCTCGAACATCGGAGCCAGACACAATTGATCGCCGCCCTCCGAAACCCATGGGTTATGACCCAACGCCGAAGTGCGGACTTCGCGGTCGGGTGAAAAACCCGGTTGGTCCCCGTTCTGCCAGCGAACTGCGATCGTTGCCTCTGGGGCCATTCCCGCCGGAGCGCGGTGACGGATTTGCAAGAACGGCGAGCAAAATGCCTCGATCGGCATACCGTGCCCAGGTGCAGTGAGCGTCGGACGCGGACCTGTGACCTTCAACTTCCACCGTCCATCTGTTTCACCACCGAGCGATTCTAGCCCTTCTAACTGCCACCCCTCAACAGCTCCTTCGCCGATTCGCTTTTGGGCTTCGAAGGCCGGGAAAAGCCAATCGTAAATAGCTCCCCTGCCCCGATTGAAAAAATGCCATCCTGTGGTCTTGCCGATGATGTGGGTTCCATCCGGCATCACGACCCAGGAAGGAAACGGCCAGCCCAGCGGATGTGCGAGGCTGTAATGCTGGTCTTGGCTCACGTATCCCGCCGCGTCCAACGTCCGGTCTGTTTCTAGCGTCTTTTTCCACGCCGCGCGGGAGCGCTCGAGACGTCCACCCTGTTGCACGGCAGGGGTGAGAACAGGCACCGGCATCAATGCGTCCCAGATGGTTGAAACTCCTCCGAGCGGTGCCGGACCGTAATATTTCCAATATAATTCGCGCCACAGCTCCATCTCGGCTTCGAAACCGGGCACTTCAATCCGGACGAAGTCGTCTGGAATCGCGTCGTTCGGAGGGAGTCCCATCCATGGCTGGGCGGCCCACGGCCCACGACCCGCTGCATGCATCGCCAGCGCGGGTTGCCAATTTTCCGTCTGTCCTCCTTCGGGCAGCAGCCAAAGCGCGTCTTCTTCCTTCGCTGCAAGCCAGGTAGCGTCGGTTGGAATCTTCATTACCGTCCCATCGCTCAGTTCGATTTCTAGCACGGCGAGTAATCCTGCGGGACTTGGGCCTGCATTCGTACCTCGGACTGCAAGCACGTTTTTCTTGAGCCGTTGGATTTGGCCGGTGACGTCCCAGGCGGTGACTTCATTCCAGCTCGCACTAGAACCCACAGCCTCCCCATTTAAAAAAACTTCTTGGGCATCGTCGCAAGTGCTCACAAGCGTTGCTCGCTTCACTGAAACTCCGAGCGGCAGCTCAAATGTTTTGCGGAACCATCGGCTCGCCTGCGGCGCGCTTGTATCTGGCGAGCCTTCCGGGTACCAGATCCACTCGGACCCTGCCAGCGAGGGAGCGACAACGTCGGATGCGAGAACGGGCCGTAGCCCAGTCACGAATAACACCAATAAGACGCCCCAGATCGCGGGATGAAAACGGTACCGTCGTGAGAATTTCTTCGGGGGAACAGTCATGGAAGTTTCAACTACAAATGATTCTGGGGATTGATTCGGTCTCGGAACATTATCAGAGGTAAGCCGCCAACTCCGTATTCAAGAATTTCAAGCTGCGTTCTGCTTCGTCAATGCGTCCGCACTCCACGCTCAGGAAAATCTCCCGGTCGAGCGGTTCGAGAATTTTGGCTACGCGCTTCCAATCGACGACACCCTCACCGCAAGCGCATCCGACGGGCGTGCCTGTAACCTTACCCCGCTCCTTGTCACCGTGCTCGATGGAGATGTCCTTCGCGTGGACATGATAGACGTGGTCGCGCACCTTCGTGAGCCCTTCGTAAGGATCTTCAATGCCCGCCAAGTAACTATTTCCCGTATCCCAATTCACCTTAATCCACGGGGAATCGACCAGGTTGACAATTCGCAGTAAACCGTCGGCAGTTTTCGTGTAGAGCCCGTGCGGCTCGATGCAGAGAAATTTGCGGTGCCGAGCGGCCACCATCGCAGCCTTGGTCAGCGTGTAATACATCGCTTCGTGGGCCCGCTCGTCGTCCATCCAATCCGGTTTCACCATTTCGTCCGTGTTCAGGAAGTCGCAACCCACAAACGAAGCTAACACCGCCGCCCGTGTCAACCGGGGCACTGCCGCCTCCGGCTTCATAAGCGGAGAGTGCGCCGACAAACTTGATACTCTAAGACCGTATTTGTCGCAGATTTCTTTCATCAACAAAGGATCCTCCTCCATTGAGAACGAATGGAAATAATTCACCTCACTCAATAGCTCCCACCCGGTATGGACCATCGGCTCGATATATTTGTAGCCGAGCTCTGCCGCGATGCGAGCGCCGTCTTCGAAGGATTTGTCAGCGCTCCGACAATATTCCATGTTCAGGGTAACTTTGAATTTAGCCATATTCTTTTATTCGTAAAATTTTTGTTAATCCGCGAGCTTTTTCCGACGGACAAGTTCTTCGAGCGGCCACTCGGCATGAGTCGAGTCGATCAACGGCAGGTCGATCCGGTCCTGCTCGACGATCGAGAGGTAAGCTGCCAGATTCAACTCTGCGGTGTGAGCCATATTCACCAGTCCTAACGGACTTTCCGCTCCACCATCTACCCATGTGATCAACGACTGCACGGCAGCCGCCCATGACGCATGGTGCGCCTCCTCCGGCGTCAGTTGGTTAAACTTCTCCACCCGCGTCCCGCGACCGGAGATGACCTTAAATTCGTCCTCGCCGAGCATATGAATTAATCCCTCGGTCCCTTCGACCGCCGGCCACATGCTATTATCTGGCACCATTCCCTTACCGCCATCGACCACGCCCCGGACACCATTTTCAAAGCCGAACCACGCTACCGCGTGTTCTTCCATAGCGTGACCATAGCCGCGTGTCTCGGCGATACGTGCCTGCCCGAGCACCCACTGCGCGGGCCGATCTCCATTCCAATACCGGAACATGTCAAGCCAGTGCGACCCCCATTCACTCAAATCCCACCCCTCAATTCCCGCTGACATCAGCCGAAGCTGACCAAGCTCACCCGAGTCAATGATGGCGCGAATGGCCTGATAACTTGGCATCATTCGCCGAATGTGAGCCACGATAATCCGAACCCCTGTCTCTTCAGCCACCGCCCGCACAGCCGCAAGGTCAGCCGGCGATGCGACAAATGGTTTTTCACAAAAAATCCCCTTCACTCCCGCGCGGGCACACGTCTCGATCATCTCCCGATGCAAGCCCACGTAAGTGCAGATCGAGACGATGTCAGGCGTTTCGCCTTTGAGCATCTCCCGGTAATCTGCGTATCCGCTGACCGGAGCGAAAACGTCTTGAAATGCCTGAAGATTGGCCGGGTTGATGTCGGCGCCGCTGACCAGTTCCACTTGAGAATGCCGTTGATAGGCCCGAGCGTGTGAATATCCGATCTGGTGTCCTCCACCTTTGACTCCTCCACCTACCGGAACTCCAACTCCAATAATTGCAGCACGATAATTTTTCATAATATTTTAAATTCTATAATTCCGTTAGCCAACCCACCGTCGACTTCCACAATTGCCGCACTGGTGCGGCCTCCATGGCTTCGATGCTATGACCGATCATTAAGTAACCAAAGCGGCCCGATCCCTCCAGAGGCCCGCGATCCGCAGTCAGCAACATCGGAAACCGCACCTCGCCGAACAGCGACCACGCGTGGAGATCAAAAGCCCACTGCGGGGTCATCTGAAGGTTCAAATACGTCTCGTCATTTTGGGTAGTAAACTTCGTTTCTTCCAAGAAATCCGCCACCACGGGGTGACCGTCGGGCGCGATCACCGACTCGACCGGACCGATCGGCCCGTGAGTCGTCATCTTCCAATCCCACCGCACGCCGCACAACTCGCCAAATTCCGGCCAATCATTGAAACTCGCCACCCCTCCATGAAAGCCGAGTAGCCGTCCACCACCAGCGAGGTAGTCGCGAAATTTTTGCTTTTGCTCCTCAGTCGGGGGTATGTAATCCATTGGCGGATTCCAGAACGCATTCCCCATGTCGGTGTAATGCAATCCCGCTACCACGAGCAAATCGGCCCCGGTCAGTTCATCTAGTGCGGCCGCTCCGGCGTGATTACGGACATCGAAACCGTCCCCCAGCCACTCCGCCACGATCTCCGCTTGGCGATCTACCGGGTGACATTGTCCGCCACCAAGCCAAATTATTTTCTTCGGTGTAATCAGGGTCGGTTCCGGCGCAAGTCTAGATTGGGGGTTTGTCATCGTTGGCTAAAGTGCCAGACTGGACGCGTCGGCGAAAGCTTGATCTATTGACGAATTTCACTATTTGTTAGCCAAAATGTTAAATCAAGCGTCTGCATGGTGTGGAATAGAATCTGGTCTTTCCGGCACGCTCGAAAGTCTTCACATCGAAATTGTGGGATATTTCCTTGAGAAACGGGACCAAGTCGACGCCACGTTCGGCTTCGAGGGCTGCGCTTTGGTTATGGCCGGGAGTGGTTTCTTTCAGGCGGGCGCGGCCCGGCCCGAGCGGCTCGTGGCCCCTGCTGCGTTTTTCATTCAGCCGGGCGTCCGCTACTGCTACGGCCCGGACCCGGGATCCACTTGGCAGGAACACTACGCGTGTTTCTCCGGACTGCGCGCCGAAAATTGGAGGCGCCGCGGTTGGCTCACTCCTATCAACAACCCGCTCCCCCTGACCCAACCCGAAACGCTGCTCCGGTCGCACGACAAAATCTGCCGTGCATTCGCTCCCTGGCGCAGCGTTCCCGTCGACGAAGCCAAGCTGGAACTCGAACGCCTTGTCTGGGAACTGCACCGGCAATCCGACGCAACCCGCGTGCCAGATGCCCCCATCGAATCGCTCATCCAAGCATGGATCGACGCGCCCCCCACCGACGTCGATCTTCCTGCCCTTGCCCGCTCGGTTTCGATGAGTTACAGCACATTCCGCGCGGCTTTCGAGCAGCGCGCGGGTATCGCTCCTTATCAGTTCCTGCTTCGAGCGCGCATCGATCAATCATGCCGCCTTCTTCGCGATACGAACCTCCCAATTAAAGCAATTGCGACCGAAGCCGGATTTCGCCATATCGAAAGTTTTTGCAGAGCATTTCTACGGGTCAAAGGCATGAGTCCCGGCGAATTTCGCAAGCGTTTGCTCGGGTTTTCGAGGACGGCGTGACGTCGTTATCGATTGGACTGAGGGCGATTCCGCCGACGGCTTTGATTTTCGTCATTCGTTTGGCCTGAGTGGTCATGACCCACCGGGCCAAGCATCGATCATCAACAGCGGGTGAAGGGAATCGAACCCTCGTATGAAGCTTGGAAGGCTTCCGTTCTACCATTGAACTACACCCGCGAAATTGCTGATTCAAAGAAGATCCCTACTAGATGAAAGAGGACATGGTCAAGTCTGGGATGAGAAATTTTCAGGAATTATCCTTGAACGAATGCTGGCACGAAATCTGACACTTAGTATATTGATACTTTCCATGCAACGTCTCCCGATTTTCCGCTCCGTTTTTTGGCCGTCCTTGATTCCTCTCGTAACCGCACTCTGCGTCGCTTCATCGGCGGTTGCACAAGTTCCCAGCACTGGGGATCCCGCACCGAGTCCCAATGCATCGCCTTCTCCAGCCGCGTTTCCGACACCGGATCCCGACGCCCCCATGCCCGGAGCTCCCGAGTTTGAAACTATTACTTATTGGAAAGCGGAGTTGCCGGGTGGGACATTCATTGTGGCGCATGATTCCGTGAACGGCGTGAGTTCACAGGAATACGTGTTGGATGGCACTGCGCGGGTCACGGAGGTGAATATCAGCACGTCGGGAGTGATGCAGCCGCGATTTTACTACATTGAACCACTAACTCCCAATGTGCCTACCAATGCGGGACAGGGAGCGGCAGATCGAGCGAAGTCGGCATTGGAGGAGGCTGCATCCCGGCTTTTGCCCGGGGATCCCGTGTGGGCGAAGGTGATAAAGACGTACCCCACGACCACGCACGCCGGGACGATTGAGTATCGAATCGAGACGAAGCAGCAGCTGGAAAATTTGTATAAAAGCTTGGAATCTTCATGGATTGCAGGGCGAAGTGAAGTTTTCCGTCCGGAGGGTGGAGGACGCGGATTTAATCCCCGGGAGTTAAAGGAGCGCGAGAAAGCGGAGGGGAAAAATGGAGGTGATGGGGCGCCATCACCGACGCCGAAAGAAAACGAGGCAGATGCATTTGGCGGATTTTAACCTCCCGATGGAATTGCAACCTACCTTTTCTTCTGCGGAACCCGATGCTAGTCACCCGAAGCATGAGTGCGGTGTATTCGCCGTATTCGGTCATCCCAACGCACCCGTTTTAAACTACTACGGGCTTTTTGCGCTCCAACATCGTGGGCAAGAGAGCGCGGGGATCGCGGCATCTTCTGGCGTGGGAACCGCCTTCATTTCACACAAGGGCATGGGTTTGGTATCGCAGGTCTTTGAGCCTAACGCGCTTGAGTCACTTACCGGCACGCAAGCAATCGGGCATGTCCGATATTCCACGAGCGGGTCGAGCAATCTGAAAAATGCCCAGCCATTTGTGGTCGATACGGGACGAGGCCAGCTCGCTATTGCACATAATGGAAACTTAGTAAATGCCGCGCAACTCCGGCTGGAGCTTGAGGCAGAGGGTTCGATTTTCCAGACGACCGTGGACAGCGAGATCGTCCTGCATTTGTTGGCGCGCCCAGGGGAAACATCCAATCCTTTGGCTTCGCTCCGGAGGCTGGAGGGGGCGTTCTCAATGGTAATCATGAGCGAGCGCGAGATCATCGGCGTTCGGGATCCCTTTGGATTCCGGCCCTTATCGCTCGGACGCTTGGACGGAGCTTATGTCTTGTCGTCGGAAACGTGCGCGTTTGATTTAATCCACGCGGAATACATCCGTGAGATCGAGCCAGGAGAGGTCGTCATAATCGACGAAAACGGCCTCCGATCTGAGTTCCCGTTCCGCAAAGAACGCAAGGCATTTTGTATTTTTGAATACGTTTACTTTGCGCGCCCGGACAGCAATCTCGATGACATGAACGTGAAAGAGGTGCGTGTGCAGATGGGCCGCGAACTGGCACGTTTACATCCGGTCGAGGCGGATGTTGTGGTGCCGGTTCCGGATTCCGGCATCTATGCAGCGCTGGGATTCTCTGAAGAGCTGGGAATTCCGTTTGACCTCGCCTTTGTTCGAAATCACTACATCGGACGCACATTCATCCAGCCCACGCAGCTCATTCGGGATTTTAACGTGAGGGTGAAATTGAATCTGATTGGCGAAGCCGTACGCGGGAAGCGAGTGGTCGTCGTTGATGATTCCGTGGTCCGAGGCACAACGGCCCGCGCGCGCGTGGTGAATCTCCGGGAAGCTGGCGCGAAGGAAGTGCATCTGCGCATCAGTTGCCCCCCGCACAAACATGCCTGCTATTACGGAATCGATTTTCCTGATCCCGAAAAACTTATCGCGAATCAACTATCGAAGGAGGAGATCCGCGATTACCTCGGCGCAGACAGCATCGGATATCTGGAAGTCGATGCGATGGTGCGCGCCACGGGAATGCCGAAAAGCGGATTCTGCCTTGCCTGTTTCACTGGCGAATACCCGCTGCCATACGATGAGAAATTTGATAAATTCGTAATGGAAAAACGGCGCGGCCAGGCACGATTACTACCGCCGACAGACGAACACGCAGATCTGTTCCAAGGAGAATTTCAATGACAACAAAAGCAAAGAAGGCGTATGCCGCAGCCGGTGTGGATGTGGATTTGGGAAATGCCGTCAAAGGCGGCATCCAGCAGGTGGTGCGCTCGACCCACGGCCCCGAGGTCCTGGGTAAAATCGGTGGCTTCGGTGGTTTATTTCAACCGGATCTGCGCGGTTACAAAACTCCGGTCCTTGTTTCCAGCGTCGATGGAGTCGGGACAAAGCTAAAAATCGCATTTGCTACCGGACGGCACGACACCATTGGTCAGGACCTTGTCAACCATTGCATCAATGACATCGCAGTAATCGGCGCGAAGCCGTTATTTTTCTTGGATTATCTCGCGGCAGAGCGACTCGAACCGGAAGTTTTCTCGGAAATCCTCAAGGGGTTTGCCAAGGCCTGTAAAGCCGCAGGCTGCGCTATCATAGGCGGCGAGACGGCTCAAATGCCGGGCATGTATAAACGCGGCGAATACGACGTCGCAGGCACGATCGTAGGGATCGTGGACCGGGATCGAATGCTTGACGGCTCCCGAGTGCGTAAAGGCGATGTGCTTATCGGATTGGAATCAAACGGCCTGCATACCAATGGGTATTCGCTTGCGCGCAAGGTATTGTTTGATCGGATGAAACTCACTGTGGAGTCCAAAGTCGAGGGCCTCAAGGGCACGCTCGGCGCGGAGCTGCTTAAAGTACATCGCAATTACCAACCGCTCATGGCAACGCTCCCGAAGGGTGTGCTCAAGGCGGCGGCGCACATTACCGGCGGTGGATTGATCGACAACCTCCCTCGCGTCCTCCCAGGAGATTGCGATGCGCGGTTTGATTCCAAAAAATGGAAGGTGCCTGCAATTTTTAAAATCATCGGAGACGCCGGCAAGGTGGATCCGATGGAAATGCATCAGGTTTTCAACATGGGCATCGGAATGGTTCTCATCGTATCCAAAGCACATGCAACGGCTGTCTGCAAACAAACGAAAGGTCGGATGATCGGTGAAATCATCGGCGGCTCGGGGGTTGTAAAGATTGACTGACCAGGCATGGAATCTTGCGTCATTGATAATCTTAAAAGCCGCTGTCCTGACCTTGAAATCCTGACAGCGCAAGAGGACTTAATCCCTTATTCGTTCGATGGGACGGCAACGTATAAGGAAATGCCCGGCTGCGTGGTTTTTCCACGCTCCGTCGAAGCAGTCGCTGAGGTCATCCGGTATGCGGGCGAATACCAGATCGCGGTAGTGACGCGCGGGTCCGGCACCGGACTGAGTGGCGGCAGTCTCCCGACAAAGGAATGCTTGGTTCTGTGTCTAAACAAAATGGACCGCATCCTGGAGGTGGACACCAGCAACCTGACACTTTTTGCCGAAGCCGGTGCGATCACAGCTAAAGTGGCAGAGGCTGCGGATGCGGTTGGATTATTCTATCCACCGGACCCGGGTTCGATGAAAATTTCCACTATTGGCGGAAATGTGGCAGAAAATTCCGGGGGCCTGCGCGGGCTCAAATACGGTGTAACGCGAGATTACGTGATGGGCCTTGAGGTGGTATTAGCCTCTGGTGAGGTGATGTTCACAGGCAACAAGTGCGTAAAAGATGTCGCTGGATTTTCGCTGCGCGATCTGTTCGTCGGCTCCGAAGGGTCGCTCGGAATCATTACCAAAGTGCTTCTCAAACTGATCCCCAAACCGGAAGGGCGCCGGACCTTATTGGCGGTGTTCGACCGGATGGAGGACGCTGCAGAAACGGTATCTGCAATCATCGCTGCGAAAATCATCCCGTGTACCTTGGAGTTCCTCGACTCTGTTACGATCCAATGCGTCGAAGATTATGCGCATGTCGGGCTGCCGCGCGACGCGGCTGCCATTCTACTTATGGAAACCGACGGGCATCCGGCATCGGTCGCGGATGAAGCCGCACGGATGGCCGAGTTGGCGTCCGAGCACGGAGCTAGAGCGGTAACGATGGCTGAGACACCCGAGCAAGCAGCGGCGCTTGCCACGGCGCGGAGGGCGGCATTTTCCGCACTCGCGCGGGTGGCACCAACGACGATTCTGGAAGACGCCACCGTGCCCCGAAGCGAACTCGCGAACATGGTCAAGTTCATCCAAAAAACCTCGGAGAAACACGCTTTGCGGATTGGAACATTCGGGCACATGGGCGACGGCAATCTTCATCCAACATTCCTAACCAACGAAAAGGATCACGCTGAAATGGCTCGCGTGGAGATCGCGATGAAAGAAATCTTCGACTATGCCGTCTCGCTTGGCGGAACTATAACTGGCGAGCATGGTGTCGGCATGGCGAAGCGCTCGTTTCTTCCGGAAGCAATCGGAGAATTGAACATTGATGTGATGCGGCGGATGAAGTCTGCCTTTGATCCAAACGAGATTTTGAATCCAGGAAAAATCTTCACCTTGTAACAAAGTAGCTTCGATGTCGGCCGACCAAACGCTCAAATCGATGGACTATTCGGTGCTGCAGCAATGCATGCACTGCGGCATGTGCCTGCCGACCTGCCCAACTTACGACGCAACCAAACTCGAACGCAACAGCCCGCGTGGCCGGATTTCGCTCATGCGCGCTATCGCCGACGGTGACCTCGAAGCAACCAAAACATTTGCGGACGAGATGTATTTTTGCCTTGGGTGTCTGGCCTGTGAGACTGCCTGTCCGGCAGGAGTGGATTACGCCCATTTGTTTGAGGTCGCGCGATCGGATTCTGAAAACTCCGGCACGCTGGATCATCCGCAGCGAAAATTAATCCGGGCATTCACGCTGCGGGGTTTATTCATGAGACCTCGGCTCCTTCGCATGGTTGGGCGAATGCTTTGGTTGTGGCAGGCGTCTGGAGCTCAGGCACTCGTGCGAAAGCTGAAACTCACTGCGCTGCTTCCCAGCAAGTTCCGTGAACTGGAGCCACAAACTCCAACCGTATGCGCACATTTTTCGAATCAGCTAATTCAGCAGATCGAATCTCCCATTAACCCGAAATACCGAGTGGGGATGCTCACCGGGTGCGTCCAGGATCTTGCGTTCTCCGATATTAATCGCGACACCGTGGACGTTCTAGTGGCCAACTATTGTTCCGTGGAAACCCCGCGTGTGCAGGCGTGCTGCGGGTCACTGCATGCGCACAACGGCGAACTGACGTCATCCATGGAACTCGCTCGTCGTCTTCTGGACACGTTCGATGTAATGAATCTGGACGCGATCATATCCAACGCAGCCGGATGCGGTTCGCATCTGAAAACTTATGGACGACTCCTTGCAGACGATCCGGTATATGCAGAGCGGGCAGCAGCATGGTCGCGAAAGCTAAAGGATATTCACGAATGGCTTGCGGAGATTGGCGCGCGCGCGCCAGCGTCAACCGGAGTGCCCACGCGAGTGACATATCACGAGGCGTGTCATCTGGTGCATGGCCAAAAAATCAGCCGTCAGCCGCGCGAAATTCTCAATATCATCCCGGGTCTACAACTCGTGGAGCTCCCAGAATCCACTTGGTGCTGCGGCAGCGCCGGGATTTATAATATCACTCAACCTGAGATGTCAGCCAAGTTGCAGACTCGCAAGATTGATAATATTCGAAGCACAGGAGTTTCCGTGGTAGCAACCTCCAATCCCGGATGCCACCTGCAACTCGTCAATGGTGCAAAACAGCAAGGACTGCACCTGGAAGTCATCCAACCCGTCACGCTGCTTGCCCGGGCATATCGGGCGGAGAAATAGAGATCTAAGGAAAAAAACGTGCGAACGCTTTCCGGCGACAAGAAAATATTTTCACCGCGCTTGATGTTACTTTCAATTGGAGCCACTTTCACGGCTGGTGATCTGTGTTGAAATTTTGGCGAAATAAACCTGCGCTAGGCGTGGGAGTGAGTGTCGGCTTGGTCGGCGCGGTAGCGCTGGCTGCCCGCTACGCCCTGCGGTCATCGCCCAGGCGTCCGATTCCCGAGAATATTTCGCCAAAAATATTTTCGACAAATATCGCACAGACCGGACACGGTGAGTTGGTTTATCACTCGTCTGGTAGCGGAGCTCCGATGGTATTTTTGCATGGACTGTATCCAGGGGCATCGTCCTTTGAATGGTCTAAGGTCTATCCTCAGTTCACGGCGGAATACCTGGTTCTCGCAGCCGATCTGCTGGGCTTTGGAGAGTCTGAGCGCCCGAACCCGGGCTTGGACGCGGACCAACATGTGCAGGCGCTGGCTGATGCGTTTCGCGAAATGCTTCCCGGGGACTCTGCGATTGTAGTTGCCTCAGGATTTGGAGCAGCACTTGCAGCGAAGTTAGCGGCCCAGCATCCGGAACTCGTGAAGTGCCTCGTTTTACTTGCACCAGAAGGGTTCGATCCCAAACGCGAACGGGTGCCTAAGGGGATCCGGTTCCTGGCGGGAATCCCGCGCTTGAACTCATTCTTTTACCGTCATGCGATTTCCCGTCAACCGTTTGTGCGCGACTGGTTGCTACGGTTTGGCTTCCGCAATGCCGCAGCCATCGACACGGATATCGTCGATGTGATTTCCACATGTGCCAGTCAATACGGTGCTGAACATGCGATGATT
>JBGSMR010000423.1:0-4271 GCA_041740065.1 Chthoniobacterales bacterium | reverse complement strand
TCGCGGAGTATTTCATGGAATCAGGCCGCGATGTCCTGATCGTCTACGATGATCTGACACATCATGCCCGAGCCTATCGCGAACTTTCCCTCCTGCTTCGTCGACCGCCCGGGCGCGAAGCTTTCCCGGGCGACATTTTTTTCATCCATTCGCGGCTACTCGAACGCTCAACCCATTTATCAAAAGAACGCGGTGGCGGCTCACTAACCGCGCTTCCGATCATCGAGACGGAAGCGCAAAATATTTCTGCCTACATCCCGACGAATCTCATCTCGATCACGGATGGCCAAATCTACTTATCGCCATCGTTGTTTGAGTTAGGAGTGCTTCCAGCGGTCGATGTCGGAAAATCTGTGTCACGTGTTGGCGGAAAAGCCCAGCGCGCCGCCTACCGCGCGGTGGCAGGCGATCTGAAGCTGGCCTACGCGCAGTTTGAGGAGCTCGAAACCTTTGCCCGTTTTGGCGCTCGTCTCGACGACAATACGCGCAAAATCATCAGCCACGGCCGCCACATTCGCGCCTGCCTCAAACAATCCGAGCTTGCGCCGTTGACCGTAGCTGCCCAGATCGCGGTGCTACTGGCACTAACGGACGAATTGTTCGATACGCTTCCCCTCGACCAAATGCAAGACGCCCAGCAGGCCATTCACAAAGCCGCGGAAAAAGTTCCGCAGAAAATTCTAGAGCGCTTCGAGACTGCCGAAAAAATGAGTGCTGAAGATCGCAAAACGATCATTGAGATCGCCCGACAGGCCCTCGATGGCACAGCGACACCATGAGAACGGCCCGAAAAATTCCATCTCACTTCTACAAAACTACCATCCATGAAACACCAGGAAATTCAGCGCACCCACCGAATCGGGTGGCTTCGCGCAGCTGTTTTAGGTGCCAATGACGGCACTGTTTCCACTGCCAGTTTGATCGTTGGGATAGCAGCCGCCGGAGCGGGCTCGCTATTTAGAGCCCAGCTATAGGAAACATTCCCAAATGAGGCCAAATCGCGAGCAATCATGATCGATACTATCGCAGGGTTACGCCGACAGATCAGCAGTGCGGGAGACCTGCAATCCGTTGTCCGCTCGATGAAAGCCTTGGCTGCATCAAGCATCGGCCAATACGAAAAATCCGTGCATGCGCTCGGCGACTACTATCGCACGGTGGAACTGGGACTAAGCGCCAGTTTCCGCGCGGCTCAATCTACGGCAATCGCCGGGGAAACAAATGCAATTGCCCGCGCAGGTAAAACCGGCGCCGTGGTATTCGGCTCCGATCAGGGTTTGGTGGGCCAGTTCAACGACATCGTCACCAACTACGCGATCAAAACACTGTCCGCTCTGCCCGGAAAACCCAAAGTGTGGGCTGTGGGTGAGCGCGTCCACGCACAACTCACTGACGCCGGCCTGAACCCGATCGGACTCTTCACCGTGCCGAATTCCATCCAGGCGATCACTCCACTCGTCGGGCAGATTCAGATCGAAAGCGAAGCCCATCGGACCGCGGGCGATTACACCCAGCTCTATGTCTTCCACAATCGCCCGAAGTCTGGAGCACTCTACGAACCCATCAGCCAACGCCTGCTACCACTAGACACAGAGTGGGAGCGAGGATTGGAAAAAATCCCCTGGCCGACCAAAACCTTACCCGAGGTCATGTGCGTCGGCACCGCGACCTTAGGTGCACTCATCAGGGAATATCTATTCATCTCACTCTTTCGCGCCAGCGCTGAATCCCTCGCCAGCGAGAATGCGAGTCGCCTTGCCGCAATGCAACGGGCAGACAAGAACATCGACGATCTTTTGGAGACCCTCCACGGCACTTACCACCGCCTGCGACAAAGCAGCATCGACGAGGAGCTGTTCGACGTGATTTCCGGCTATGAATCGTTGGAAAAGCGATAGTCAACGACAAGGTCGTTTCCGCATTCGTGTGGCCTGATAGCCCAAAGGCATCGCCACCCAAGAAACAAGGTATTGGTTAATTTCCGCTCCCCGTCGGAACGTGTCTCAGTGAATGCGGAAATCCATTCGAGATCTCTTCTCGGCAGTCCAAAATGACCCACAAAGACCCTACCCATTAACCAATGAATAAAAACCCACTCAAAAAAGGAATGCTGACTGAGAACGCGGTAGGCATCGGAACCGTGACCCGCGGAATGGTGCGAGACCGCGCGGCTGAACTCGCGGTCATCAATGGCCGCTCCGCGCAGGAGCCATCGAAAAACGATTGGGACGAAGCCAAGCGGGAATTGACCGGAAGTTCGGAACTCGACCCTCGTGAAGCACTCCTCGAATCAGCACCTGAATCTGATCGGTGGGATCCCCTGCCCGGCTCGCTCGGGATCCAAAGGCCGGAGTCGCCCAGCGAGGACGAAGATAACGAAGGCCGGAGCGACAGCGCACAACTCGTCGAAGAAGGTGTCACCGAAGCCGCACATGATCAGATGCTCCAAGCGGCCCGCACACAAAGACCGGAGCCCGAATAATCAACCCGAAGAAACACCAACCTGTGACTTCTTCCGGCTCCCAGATAGCAAAAGACGTGCACCGACGCCGTGGGCGGCGACCTCCACATCCGAAAGTTGCGGCGACGAAAGAACCGGTGGAGGAAGACATGCCAAAGCCCGCAGGAAGTTCGGGCCTGGACCTCAGTCACATCCATGCCATCGCGACCGCCCAGCGCGGAGCCGAGATCATTGCGGGTTTGTTCCGTTTCGGATTCGGAGAGTTTGTTCGTCAGACAGGATTGAGTCGGCAGCACGGAAAAACGAAGAGACATTCTGACGGCGAGCCACCGGCTTCAGAATCGATCCCAGTTCGCGTGCGACTGCTTTTGCAAAGTCTGGGCCCTACGTTTATCAAGATCGGGCAGATCATGAGCACTCGCCCAGATCTCATTCCAACAGAGTGGGTCGACGAATTGAAAAAGCTACAATGCGACGTGCCAGCAGCTCCGTGGGACGGAGAGACCGGCGTGGCCGTGGTTCTGGAGCAGGAACTAGGTGCCAAATTGCAGACGGAGTTTCGCCACATCGATGAGACCGCCATGGCTGCAGCCTCCATGGCACAGGTGCATTCGGCCGAGTTGATCGGCGGCGAACATGTCGTCTTGAAGATTCTCCGCCCAGGTATCCGGGAACAAATGGCGGCAGATCTGGAGTTGCTGCGGCAATTTGCAAAATTAGTTCAACCGCACTTCAAGAATATCGGATTCGATGCGCTGGCAGTCGTCGACGAATTTTCACTGGAGCTTGCACACGAGACGGATCTCACTGTTGAAGCCGAGTCCACGCGCCGGATGTTCAAAAACTTCGAAGAGAATCCGAACATCACTTTCCCCAAGGTCTATGATGCAGTGAGCACCAAATCCGTTCTTGTGCTGGAACATGTCGAAGGTGCATTGCTCGCAAAAATGGATCTCTCGAAATTGTCCCGCCACCAGCGTGATCAAATCATCCGCAACGGCGCGGACATGGTCTTCCGACAATGCCTGGAAATCGGTTTCTTCCACGCAGACCCGCATCCCGGAAATATGTTTGTCCTCAAAGGGCAGAAGCTGTGTTTCATCGATTGTGGAATGACGGGATTAATCGATCCGCCAACCATGGAACTGCTGGCGAGGATCGTTCACGGCACGGTGAACAAAGAATTGGACACCGTCGTTCGCGTCGCTATCGACCTCTCCGGTGGCGACGCCCGGATGCTCGGAGACCGTGCTTTTCGTTCCGACGTCTGGAAGTTTATCGACCGCTTCGGCGGCGGGTCGCTGGAGTCGATTCGGCTGGGACTGGTGCTCACTGAGTTTTTCTCGCTCCTGCGAAAATACCGCCTCCGGTGCCCCGCTGATATCGTCTATCTAATCAAGGCCGTCACCACGATCGAAGGAGTTGCAGAGGAGGTGTCTCCGGAATTCGATCTCGTGAGTTACGTCCGTCCCTTTCTCGAAAGCGCCATCGGCCGCCGCTATGGTTTCGAAGCGCTCAAAAGCCGCGCAACCAACACGCTGCTCGCTTTCGGAGAGTTAGCGGAAACCCTCCCTACAGACGTTGGTGACTTGGTCAAAACGGTCAAGGACGGGCGGCTTCGCTTCGAACTCACCCACCTCGGATTGGACCGACTCACCAGCGAAATCGAGCGAGCCAGTATGAACATTTCATCATCCCTCGTGGTCGCGTCACTGATTCTTGGATCCACCGTGCTCGTCCTGGCAGATAACTTGGACCGCTCTCCCTCCGCCCTGACGACGATTGCTTTGACAGGCTTCATTGTGGCAGT
>JBGSMR010000414.1:0-2592 GCA_041740065.1 Chthoniobacterales bacterium | reverse complement strand
GCACCGGTTTTACGTTCCACTCGCGATTCTGATGGGCTTCGGTCTGCCGACGTTGATTGGATTTTTTTGGAACGGATGGGTCGGCGCTCTAGGCGGATTCCTGATCATAGGCGCCGCTCGCATCGTCTGCGTACACCACGTGACATTCTGCATCAACTCGCTCTGCCACTGGATTGGCAAGCGGCCATATTCTGGCGTATGCTCAGCCCGCGATAGCTGGATCATGGCGATCTTCACCATGGGTGAAGGATATCACAACTATCACCACGAGTTTCAGCACGACTACCGCAACGGCGTCAAACCCTGGCAGTGGGATCCCACCAAATGGATGATTTGGACTCTCAACAAGTTCGGCTTGGTCAGCCAACTGCGTACAGTTCCAATTGAGAAAATCATCAAGGCCGAGATCCAGGAACACGAGCGTGAACTCCAAGAAAAGCTCGCCAGATGCCACCATCTGCTATCTGACTCTGTGCGCGAAACCCTTGACGCTGCGCAAGCAAACCTCGAGGCCGCTATGGTTCGCTGGCAGGCACAACTGGACGAATACCGCTTGGTTGCGGAGACGCGCCGCCATGATATTGAAATGAGCTACAAAGAAGTCAAAGCTCGCCTCCAAACCTCTGCCGATCAACTCCGGCAAGCAATCGAGGAGTGGCGTGCTGCGCATCATTTCGCGATTGCGGCACTGGCGGCCTAGCAACTGCCATTCGCCCAGCCACGGCGAGGACCGCAACGAACGCAGGGAGGGTCGCATCACTGCTTCGAGTCTTGCAATGGATGGCTAGGTCTTCAAGCCGCCATCCATTCTTTACATTTTAATCAGCACTTTCAGACGCTTTTCGTCGTGCGCTGGAGTCATTGACGTCATCGGCTCGACGCGCCACAAACGGAGTTTTACCAACGAACTGGGCGTTATAAGTGTCGAACTTGAGTTCGGTTTGGGTCGACGGGATTGCTTGCAAATCGTAAACTTCATTGCCAGCCAACTGACGGGATTGAGTATCAAAAAGCATGACATCGAGCTTCCCTCTCGACTGCGACGATTTCGCGACCGGAACCGCAATATATCGGGTATTTGCGGTTGCCAAAATTGGATTCGCACTGGATCGAGTGGATCCTGTCTGGCGCATCAGGAAGCGCTGGGCAGCGTCAACCGCCTGTTGTTTTTGAGCAGCCGAAGCTCCATACTTCTGGAGATAGTAGAGCGTTTCTGCTGGATTATTCACATCTGCCAACGACCGAGTCCCTTGAGCACGGTAGCTATCGAACATCATTTTCCGGGCCATTCGGTCATACGAATCTCCGCAGCCAGTCAATACTATCAAAAGAGACCCAGCGACACAGACAGACCAGTCTTTCATCGGAGGAGCGGGGCTTTTGCAAAAATCCCCTGATTGCCGACACCTGGCTTGCTGATGACGACGGGATTGTCTTTCGGCACCTCGATGATCTCGTTATCACGCCTGAGACCGACTTCCGACATTGGCACAATTATCGGTGCCCGCCCGAAATTGATCAAGGCCTCCCCAGTCGGACCATATCCCCCGAAAGCGTAAAGAAAAACATTAGGTGGATGTACCTTGGCCACCATCGGTCCATAAAACAACAGAGATCGCCGAATCTCCTCTGACGTGCCGGTCGTGTAGTTCGCAATGTAATACTTGCTCAGAGTCAAGCTACGCACATCCCGAGATTTCTGCAACTTAGCGTGCATGGCCGGAAATTGCCGCTCGATTCGAGCCGCCTCCGGGGTTCCAACCTTGTAAATCTGCTCAATGATTGGCTCGCGCACACCCCGTGTCGTCGATGTAGTTTTTGCGGATCGACCGTCCTCTGCAAACTCCACTTCCATCCGCAAATCTTCGGAAATCGTGGTAAATAGAACTTTCTGCTCTTTCAGTGTGCCGATCCACTTAGTTGGCGTGACAAATCCACCACGGGCCGTCGAAGAAACAGATCCATTTAACAATTGCATGGTCACGACCCACGTCTTCCCATCCGGCATCAGGACACTACGGAGCGGCACGTCTTCTTCCCGCATCAGATTATACAAGACCGGCACTTTACCGACGTAAATCCCATCCAACCCATCCAATGGTTTTACGGTGGATTCTGGCTCGACGCTCGCACATCCGCCTAACAACCCCAGCGCAAGCAGAGGAATCTTCCAATTTATTGACCGCATATCACAGGAAACCTTCTGTAGATTGCCGGGAAGTTTCAAGGCAAAACCCTTTGCTGCGGGTCCGGAACGCGACACCAAAACCGAAGGTTGGTTGGCAATCGTGGCAACCGATCTCGAGAGTCAGATCAGCAGGGAAACGCCGGACTCCCGACGGGTGCTGCCTCGCGATGGAAAGAATCGGGCAAAAATCAGTAAACAACGGTCTCAGACACTCCCGCGCAACTCATCTACGTGGAGCAGTCAAGAGCACTGAACAGGTTGCCCCTAAAATGGGAAACCCGGTATGGAAGTTGTCCTCAAACTATCCGGAGAGATTTTCAGAAAATTTTAGCCATTCACAAAAATGGCAGCGCGTACGGGAATCGAACCCGTGTCCCGGCCTTGAGAGGGCCGTGTCCTAACCC
>JBGSMR010000298.1:0-17362 GCA_041740065.1 Chthoniobacterales bacterium | reverse complement strand
CCACCTCGTTACGGGCAGCTAGGTAGATCGCATCAAGCTCAGCGGCGCGACGCTCCGCAGATGCCTGTTTTTCGGCTACGTGGCCTGACCCATTCTGCCAAAACGGAAACGGGATGGTCACACGGACGCCGACGAGTGCCTCGGGCTCAATTCCCTCCGGTTCATCAGAAAACCGTTCTCCCTCAACGAATAATCCCACGCCGACATCGTCCCAGCGCGAAGCCTTGGCCAAAGATATGCCGACAGCTCCGGATTCGACGGCCAGCTCTGCCAAACGAACATCGGGAAGATCAGCGGCCGTTCTGGCAGCAGGCACCGAGGTCGGAAGCGCCAGTCGGAGATTTTCCACCCCCCGGGTCTCGGCAGGAATTCCAAGGAGCGTGCACAATTGCGCAGAGGCCTCCGCTTCTTCGGCGTCCAGGGATGCAGACGTCACGCGCAACCCGTCGGTCTCAAGTTCAGCTTGACCAGCATCAAGCGCAGTTCCAAATCCCTCGCTTGCGCTCTTCTGCAGGAACTTGGCAAATTTCTCCGCGCCGTTGGATTGCTCGACGGCCACGATTTTTGCCTCATTGGCAGCGGCCAGTTCATAGAATGCGTTGCGGGTGGCCGCTGCAAGTTGGCGCTCCCGTTGTCGAATCTCCAGATGTGCAGTCTCGATTGCAATCGCGGAAAGCTGTCGCTCAAAGCGCAGTCTCGACGTGAGCGGGAACCTCTGGGTGACGCCGATCGAGACACGTCCCTCGTAGTCCTGCCCTGCGGCTAACTCGGTTTCCAATTCCGGGTTCTCTAGCCGACCAGTCGTCTTGCCACGTCCCTCGGCTTCACCTACCAGGGCTCTTGCAGCGCGCATCTCGGGGTTTTTTTCCAACGCAAATCGAACTGCTTCGTCAGCCGTTTGAGGGACCCCGCCCAGCACTGTACTCAGAAGGGAAATGCCAGCGAACGCCGCGAATAAATGTCGAAAAAACGACCTTTGAAATTGTAAATGGATAGTTTTCATGTGGGTTGTGCGCGATTTTGCGCAGTAAGAAAGAGAGGCCATGCGACCGTCCGGAAATTTCGGGTGGCCCGATGGCCGGTCAAGAATTACGGGCACGAAATGCCCGTAAACCCTCAGGAAACCTGAGGTGGATACTCAATCTCGCGGCAAGGTTCGTCCATTGAACCTTCCACATGATCGGAAAAAGATGTCACCGTCAGCGCGACGAAAAGCCGGTCGGGGGCGTCTGGTAAAATGAATACACCATGCGCGAAAGGATGCGTGCACGTGCCACCCGTCGGGCACTTCTGCGGCTCCGACTGCGACGAATGTTCGCTAGAGCAAACCTCCTGGCACGCAGCGAAATCCTCGTAAGCATGCGCCAACTGTCCGCCTGCCATCAAGAGCATAGCTACCGTCCAAACGAGTCGGATATATTTGGACAAAACCTGCATTCGTTCCGGACTTAGTCGTTTGGCGCAGGGTCAATGTCAAGGGAAAACAGTGCCTTCGGACGATAGTGCACCCGGTTCTTCGGGAAGCATCACCGCCGGTGTGGAGGCGATTTCCTCGTCAATGAAGCTCAACAACTCGCGGGTGCCTTCCCGCGTTACGGTGGATGTCGTGAAGGTGCGCGGCGTGAATGGACACCACGTCTGCATTGCTTCCAGAAAAGCATCCACGCTGCGTTGGCACTGTGCAGGTTTTGTTTTGTCGGTCTTAGTGAAAACCAGCACGAAGGGGATTTCCCGGCCTGCGAGCCAATAGACAAATTCCATATCCAACTGTTGTGGCTCATGTCGTGAGTCGATGAGAACAAACACCCGGCGCAGGCTGGTGCGTTCCGCGAGAAATTCCGCCACCGAAGTGTTGAATTTTGCGCGCTTTTCCCTCGCGACTTTCGCGTAGCCGTAGCCTGGCAAATCAACCAGACGCCAAGAATCATTGATGGCAAAAAAATTAATTAACTTGGTGTGCCCCGGGGTTGACGACACCTTTGCGAGTCCGCGTTGACCTGTGAGCAGGTTTAAAAGCGACGACTTGCCGACATTCGAGCGTCCGATAAAGGCAAACTCTGGCACTCCCGGCGTCGGACAGTCTGCGAGCGTGGGCGCGCTGATTTCAAATTCGGCTGATTTGACTTTCATGGGAATCTATCGTCGCGTGATTCGCACTTCGGGTCGATACATGATCCGGACAATCAAGTCACCCCGTCCGCCACGCGGCTTGGGCAGCCCCTCACCGGGCGCCTTGATCAGTGCGCCCCGCGCAACTCCCGCGGGAATGGAAATCCGCACCATCCCTCCGGTTGGTCCGGGAGCCATTTCGGTTCCACCTTGCGTCGCCCGGGAAGCGCTGATTCGGAGATCGACGCGCAGATCGGAGCCAATGGCCTTGAAGCGCGCGCTCGGCATGAGCATGAGACGCACGATGACATCACCGCCGGCCACAGCACCCGTTCTTGGAATGCGCAGGCGTGATTTTGGTGCGGTATCTTCTGGTACTTCCAGCGTGTAGGTTTCGGGGCCGTCGGGATTTCCCGGATCGCGCACGGTGACTTCCAACGTTGTTCCGCGGATAAATTCTTCGATCCGCAGACGAACTTCCTGAGTGACATTACGCTCCACCCGACCGCGAGCGGCAGATGCTTGCTTGCCCGGCGCGGTGGCGTCATCCCGCTCGCGATCATACTCCCGCCTCAGCTTGAGATCGCTCAATACTTCGTATGCCGCATTCAGCTCCTGCGAGCGACGCAATGCCTCAGGATCGCCAGGATTCAGGTCGGGATGGACTTGCCTTGCTTTGAGTCGAAACGCCATACGAACCTCCTCTAGCGAGGATCGGCGACCAACCCCAAGCACAGAATAGTGGTCGGGGATGGAGTCTGTCATGGGGATGTTATGCGCCGAAAACGAGCAGCGGTTAGACTTGCTCCAGCAGCTTGTAGAGGCGCGATAGCATGCGCGTCGGGTCATCCAGCAGGCCAGCCGAAATCAATGCGTTATCAAGAAGCTGCTCTGCAACAAGCTTTGCATTATCTGGAGATTCCGCGCGGGTCACGGCCAATCGCCGGATGAGCGGATGCGAGGGGTTGATCTCGAGGTGCACTTTCACTGTGGGTGCATCGGACTCGGGATTCATTGCTTTCATCATGCGGCGCATTTGTGGTGTCATGAATGCATCCGCGCTGAGCGCAACCACCGGAGATTCCACGAGGCGTGAACTCGCCTTGACCTCCTCAACGCGGTCTCCGAGCGACTCTTTTAGCCAGGTAGTAAGGCCAGTGAGATCATCCCCGGCGAGGGTTTCGGAAGGGTCTGCTTTTTCCAGCGTAGGGAGTTCGATGTCAGAGCGGTCCCCAGCGGTGAGGTTTTTTCCGTCAAACGTCCGGACGTTATTCATCACGTATTCGTCAACGGGCTCGTATAAGAACAGGACTTCGAGATTGCGGGACTTGAGGCCCTCGAGATACGGGCCACTTTCGATGGCTTCACGATTTGCGCCTATGAGGAAGTAGATCTCTTTTTGGTCAGCTCCCATGCGACCCACGTAGTCTGCAAAAGAAGTGGACTTTCCTTTTTCCGTGAAGCTCGACTCAAACCGGAGCAGCTTCATGATCTGTTCGCGATGGCCGTAATCGAGCGCGGCTCCCTCTTTCAGGTAAATGCCAAATTCGGCGTAGAACGCATTGTAGGTGTCGGGATTTGATGCGGCTTCTTCGTCGAGAAGCTTGAGAAATCGCTTGGTGAGAACCTTGTTGAGTTTATCGATGAGGGCTTTGTCCTGCATCGTCTCGCGGGAGATATTGAGCGGGAGGTCTTCGCTATCGACTACCCCTTTGAGAAATCGGAGCCACTCGGGCAGCAAGTCTTTAGGCGCTGCGTCGATGAGGACCTTCCGGCAATAGAGCGAGACCGACGGCTCGATCCGGTTCAAACCAAACTTTTCCGGATTGGATTCCGGCACAAATAATAGCGCGTTGATCTGGAGCGGGGCGTCTGCCGAGAAGTGAAGGCGCAGACGCGGAGCATCAAATGCGTGCGACTGGAATTTATAAAACTCGGTGTATTCTTCGTCGGTAATCTCATTCTTGGAGCGCAACCAGAGCGCCTGAACGGTGTTGATCCGGTTGCCATTGAGTTGGATCGGAAAGGCAACAAACGCGCTGTAACGCTTGAGCAGCGCCTCCACCCGGCTGGCCGTCGCAAACTCACTGCAATCCGTCTTCAGCGTCACAACGATTTTGGTCCCACGGCGCTGTCCCTCGACTTCTTCGATCTGGTAACTGCCTGATCCATCGCTGGTCCAAACATGCCCGGGCTCGCCCTCTTTCCACGAGTGGCTATAGACTGCCACCGAGTCAGCCACCATGAAGGCTGAGTAAAATCCAACACCAAACTGGCCAATGAGGTTTGCGTTTTTTTCGCCGCCCTCGCTCAAGGCCTGCAAGAATGCCTTCGATCCAGAATGTGCAATCGTGCCGAGGTTCTCGATCATTTCCTCACGCGTCATTCCAATCCCGAAATCCTGGATCGTGATCGTCTTCGACGTGTCGTCCGTCGTGAGGTTGATTTCGAGCGGAAGGTTGTCGTCGAATACCGACTTCTCGGTCAGCTGCAGATGCCGCAGTTTTTCCAATGCGTCAGATGCGTTCGACACCAACTCGCGAACGAAAATTTCTTTCTCCGTGTAGAGCGAGTGAATGACGATATCAAGCAATTGCTTGATATCGGCTTGGAATTCAAATTTCTCAGGTGTGGGCGTGGACATAGGATGCGATAGGAAGTGGTTAGGGATTTTAGAAAGTTGCGACTTGAGAGTGGTGAGAACGCAATGCTAGAGCCGGATGACTCGGGCAGAAAAGATATCTGGGTCGCCAAGGATCTCCTGCATCGTGTTCTCGCCCGGAGCGCTGTCGAGATTCAAGAGCGTGATTGCCTTGCCGCCAACCGCATCGCGGCTGAGAGACATACCCGCAATGTTGACATTCTGGCGACCGAGCAGAGTGCCAATGTGCCCGACGATGCCGGGGCGATCCCGGTTTTCGAGGAGAAGGACCGTGCCTGCGGGAATGATTTCGACGAAGTTCCCATTTACGGTGACGATGCGTGGTTTAGCGCCGTACAGTGTGCCGCCCACCGTGACGACGCCTTCTTCAGACTCGGAGATGACTTCAATGAGATCGGAGAATTCGCCGGATTCGCTGTGGCGGCTCTCGATGACATTTAATCCGAGATTCTTGGCGAGAGCAGGTGCGTTGACTTGGTTGACCTCAGCGCCACCAGCGGCTTTCAGATATCCTGTGAGCACGGAGCGACTGAGCGGAGTGAGTTCATGCTCGCTCACTTTGCCACTGAACCGGACACGCAGTGTGCTGGCGCGGCGCGGCGCAATTTGAGAGACAAATTTCCCTAGGCGATCGCAGAGTTCAATCCACGGGCCGAGCACCGCCAGCGTGCGAGCGTCGATGCTGGGGACGTTCACAGCATTGCGAATTTCCCCATCCAAGAGAGCAGCCCGGATCGCTTGGGCGATCTCAATGCCTACGTTTTCCTGAGCCTCTGCCGTCGAAGCGCCAAGATGCGGTGTGAAAACGATGTTGGGTGCTGACCGGAGAGCGAATTCCGCTGGCGGAGGTTCGACCTCGAAGACGTCGAGTGCCGCAGCTGCCACCTGACCGGATGTCAATGCCGCGGCGAGCGCATCCTCATCGATCAAGCCACCGCGCGCGCAATTTACAATCCGAACGCCCTTTTTCGTCAGCGCGAGTCTGCGTGCGTCGAGCATGTGCAGGGTCTCATCAGTTAGCGGCATGTGCATCGTGATAAAGTCAGCCTGCGGCAAAATCTCATCAATCGTCTCAGCCAGCTCGACTTGCAAGGATCGGGCTTTGCTTGAGGAAAGATACGGGTCATATGCCACCACGCGCATCCCAAATGCGATGGCGCGGCGGGCGATCTCCGATCCGATGCGTCCCATGCCTAGCACTGCAAGCGTCTTATTGTAAAGTTCCACACCCTCGAATTTTTTCCGATCCCATTTCCCAGCCTTCACGCTGGCGTCTGCCTGCGGGATGCTGCGGGCGATGCTCACAAGTAACGAGAACGCATGCTCTGCCGTCGATATGGTATTGCCTCCAGGGGTGTTCATTACGATGACACCATTCGCCGTCGCCGCATCGACATCCACGTTGTCCACACCCACGCCGGCACGGCCAATCACGCGGAGGTTGGTCGCGGCGGCGAGGACAGCAGCGTTGACTTTCGTCTGACTGCGGACGACGAGTCCTGCGAATTCTGGGATGATTTTTATGAGTTCGGCTTCCGGCAGGCCGGTTTGCACGGTGACATCCAGTAGCCCCCCGAGGGAGAGTTCGGCAACGCCGGTTGAGGAGATAGGATCTGCGACCAGGACTTTGGGTGTTTGCATAATAAAATAGAATCAGGCGAAAATGGCGTACCTGCGTTTAAGGCACAGACAACGTTTGACGGGGCCGCGTTAGAAAATTACCGCGGACTGGGTGACTGCATGGTTACGAGAGGCCAATCTGCCAGATGGTGTGAGGATATTCAAAGATTCTTCTGCGTGGTAAAGCTCTTTGCTTTGTACGTCTAGGCAAAAAGTTTGCCGGACGATCAGACTTGGTTTGGGTGATATCGTCATTTTGGCATTCTGGCAGTTGCGCCGTGGTGTGGTTCTTTGCCATAACCTACGGATGCTTACCCTTTCCAGCGTCACCAAGTCCTTTGGCGGGCGCGTGTTATTTCAGGATGTCTCACTACAAATCAACAGGAACGACCGCATCGGCTTGGTCGGACCCAACGGCGCTGGCAAGACAACGCTGTTTTCGTTGATACTGCGTGAGGATCAACCCGATGAGGGCGTGGTTTCCGTCCAGCGAGGAACAACAGTCGGATTTTTGCCGCAGGAAAGTGCTCCAGTCGGAGAGGAATCCGTGCTGGCACTAGCAACCGGTCGCCCCGCATCCATGGACGAAGCCGAAGACGTTGAGGTTGACTATCAGGCAGACTTGGATGCGCAGGCGCGGGAGCCGAAAGCAAAAAAAATTCTTGGCGGTCTCGGCTTTCGCGAAAGCGATTTCGACCGCCCGGCCCGGACCTTCAGCGGCGGGTGGGTGATGCGGGCGCACCTTGCCCGACTCCTGGTCACCGAACCTGATCTCCTAATGCTCGATGAGCCGACTAACCACCTCGACCTCGAAGCACTCCAGTGGTTTCAAGCGTATCTGCGCGGATATTCTGGCGCATTCATCGTGATTTCCCATGACCGCGAATTTTTAAACTGCCTGACCAATGCAATCGTCGAAATCCGAAACTCGCGGCTGCACAAATATAACGGAAACTATGATGCCTATGTGGCCGAGCGCAAAGCGCGCGTCGAGCAGCAGCAGTCAGCCTATGACAACCAGCAACGGGAAATCAAAAAGCTTCAAGAGTTCGCTGATCGCTTCCGCGCCAAGGCCAGCAAGGCGTCCCAAGCACAGAGCAAACTCAAACAGATTGACCGCATGGACCGCATCGAAGCACCCGAACCGGATGCACCCGTGGTCCATTTTAAGTTTCCGCAGCCCGCACGTTCGGGCCAGCGCGTTATCGCACTGCGCGGAGTCGAGCAAGCGTACGGCGAACACGTGGTTTACAAAGATCTCGACTTCGAAGTCGAGCGGGACTCTCGCATGGTGCTCGTTGGGCCGAACGGGGCTGGTAAATCCACATTACTAAAAATCCTTGCCGGAGTGTTGCCGATCCAAGGCGGAGAGCGGGATCCCGGGCATCAGGTCAAGGTGGGCTACTACGCCCAATATCGGACCGAGATGCTGCAGACCAATCGCACCGTGCTGGCTGAGGCGCGTGACGGTGCGCGAAGCGGCATGTCCGAGGAATTCGTACGGACGATTTTGGGCGCCTTTCTTTTTCGTGGAGATGATGTATTCAAGCAGGTTGGTGTGCTTAGCGGCGGTGAAAAAAGTCGCCTTGCCATTGTGAAACTTCTGCTTGATCCACCGAATCTCCTGCTCATGGATGAACCGACCACTCACTTGGATATCCCCAGTATTGACGCGCTGGTTGGTGCACTCACCCAGTTTCAAGGGACGCTGGTATTCATCAGCCACGACGTTTACTTCATCCGGGCCATTGCTCGCAGCGTGGTGCATGTCCAAGGGGGACGCTTGAAACTGTATCCTGGCGACTATCAATACTTTTTGGATAAGACGTCCGCGCAGTCCGAGCGCCATGCGCTTGTATCAAGCGATCCCGCGCTCGCAACCAACACAACGGGCTCCAGCCAAGCACCAGCAGCTCCGGCCGAACGGCAAAAGATATTTAAAACCCGTGAGGAAAAGCGCGCCGAGTCAGAGGCGAAACAAGCCCGCGGACGGTTGCGAAAACCGCTGCTAGATCGGGTTCAGTCGCTGGAATCCGAGGTCTTGCGCCTGGAAACTGAAGAAAAATTGCTCACCTCCAAGCTGGAAGATCCCGCGACTTATGACAACCCGGCGTTGGCCCTGCAAATCAACAGGGACCTCACGGGCGTGTCAGATGCGCTGGAAAGAACGACGGCAGACTGGGAAAAAGCCGCCGAGGCGCTCGCCGGATTCGATACCTCGCCTGCTCTCGCGTAAGTTACTGGTGAAAGAAATCCCTTTCCCCCAGAGGGAGCCCATTCCTCTCCATTCAACTCGGATAGATGAGGGCGTTTTGAATAGCCTTTCGGGTGAAAGCCGCCTTTTTGTTCGATCAGGTTCTTCGCTATTTTCAGTGGAATAATTCTCCCGCAGAGGCGAGGAGACGCAGAGAGTCATTCTTCTAATCCATTCACGCATCGGGAACCAAGCAACCGGGAGGCGCGCGAGACAGGCAGCCAGAGGCTGGGCAAAGCCAGATCGAGGTGGCAGCGAGAGAACCAAAGGCCGCTCTTGAGTTCGAAGCAAATCGCCTCAAAAGTTTTATTAATCGAACTAGGGGTCGTTAATCAAATATTGACAAATTTGCATCTCGCTTTAAGGAGAATTGGCAAGATTTGATTACCGACCCCTAGTTTTTTCCCGCCTTTATTGAAAAATGAGTTTTTGCGTTGAGGCCATGAAAAGGCGCGCAGACTACTTCAAGTGACTTGGCAATATGGCCTCAAAAACCGTTGCTCCCCCCTCACCAGCGCCGTAGCGGGGTTCAAGATCAAGTTCACGATAGGCACGCTCTAAGGCTTCGGGGTCGTTTCGGAGCTCTGGGAAAATATGTGCGAGGCGTTGCTTGACGTAGTGTTTGGCCGCCCGTCGATCGATGGGATGCAACGGCTTCTCGCCGTGCAACGCGCGTTTGAAGAATTCAATGATGCTGTGTCCCATGGAGTATAGTGAGTAATGTGTCTTATTTTTTCATTTCCGAAAGGAGAATTCTGCAACCGTTCACGCTGGATCATAGAATACGGCCTTGCTCCCGCTTCGTATAATCTTTGATGCCAACTGTCCCTGCTGCTTCTCCTCATCTCGTGTCCGAGCGTCCGATGCCGGAAAGACCTTTCGTAATGTGGCAGTCGTGGAAACGGCTGCTATTCTTGCATTGGGAGTTAGATCCGACTGAAATCCAGCGTACACTGCCCAAAGGACTCACGGTGGATCCCTGGCACGGCCAGGCGTGGATTGGCCTTATTCCGTTTTTTATGTGCGGTGTTCGGCCCCGGTATTGTCCCACATTACCGTGGTTGTCGGACTTTTTAGAACTAAATGTTCGGACCTATGTGCGCGATGCATCGGGCCGTCCAGGGGTTTGGTTTTATTCGCTGGATTGCAACCAACCCGTCGCTGTCGCTATAGCAAGAGGACTTTTTCGACTGCCGTATTTCCACGCCAGAATGAAGGCACAAATGGGCCCGGAGAGCGAAATGGTCTACTACGACTGTCGCCGTTCAGGATCTTCGACCGCATCACACTATGAATACCGCGCCCGAGAAACAACTCGGCGGGCCGTGGCGGGATCACTCGAAGAGTTTTTAGTCGAGAGATACCGCCTGTTTTCTGAAAAAGATGGCGTGCTGTATTCGGGAGAAGTCTGGCACCGTCCCTATGAGATCTCCAATGTTGAGGTGCCGCGCTGGTGTCCGGAGCCGATCCTACAGGCAGGGTTCGGGAGAATCACGCATCCGCCGGATCATTCAATCATGGCACCCGGCGTCGACGTGAAGATATTTCCATTGGAGCGGGTCAGGTCGATGTGATCGCGAGGGGATTTACAAATCTCTATTGATTCGACCGTCTGTGTCCCATAGAAAATGCAGCCCATGACGTCACACAAAGAGGGATGGAGCTCGAGACTGGGGGTGATTCTCGCGGTCTCCGGCAGTGCCGTCGGTTTAGGGAACTTCCTTCGATTTCCCGGTCAAGCCGCTCAATATGGGGGCGGTGCGTTCATGATCGCCTATTTTGTTTCTCTGGTCATCATCGGTTTACCGATTTGCTGGGCTGAATGGACGATGGGGCGCTATGCCGGACAGAAGGGATTCCACTCTGCTGCCGGTGCTTTTCATGTCTGCTTAAAGCACCGATTGGCGAAATACTTCGGTGTGATCGGGGTGACAGTACCTGTCGTGATCTACATGTATTATGTGGTGATTGAGTCCTGGTGTTTGGGATATGCGGTGAATTTTCTTTTTGGGAATATAGACTTTGCTGCTCCAGCAGATGCCAGTGCGTTCTTCGGCGCCTTCATCGGAATCTCCGCTGATGGCTCCGCGTGGGGACTTGGATTGGATCATGTGGGGGGGTTCTTGATTGCTGTCTTTGTGCTGAACTTTGTGTTGATCTATCGCGGGGTGAGCAAAGGCATCGAGTGGTTCTGCACCTACGCGATGCCCGCTTTGGTGGTCCTTGCGCTCATCATTCTCATCCGAGTAATGACCCTCGGAACGCCTGATCCAGCTATCCCTGACAACAATGTCAATAGCGGCCTCGGATTCATGTGGAATCCTGTCAAAGTAATGCTGTCAGAAAGGACCGCGGATGGGCAATGGGTAGACGTGCGTGAGCTGCTGGGCACCGCCGCCCTCTCGCAGGCGCAAACGTCTGCCGCCGCGAATCCAGACACCGTTCGGGTGCGCTCGGTTGGTGTGCTGGAACAACTGCGCAAGCCCCAGCTGTGGCTTGCCGCGGCCGGCCAGATCTTTTTTTCATTAAGCGTCGGATTTGGCGTGATCCTCACCTACGCGAGTTATCTTTCCAAGCGGGACGATGTGGTTTTGAGCGGACTTTCGGCGACGAGCGCCAATGAATTCTGCGAAGTGGGACTCGGTGGACTAATTACACTGCCAGCGGGCGTTGCATTCCTTGGAGTGGCCGGCGTGGTTGGACAGGGAACCTTTGGCCTAGGATTCAACGTGCTGCCAATGGTGTTTTCTCAGATGCCGTTTGGAGCGGTTTTTGGCTTTCTATTTTTCTTCTTGTTATTTCTTGCGGCGGTCACCAGCTCGCTTTCGATGCTCCAACCGGGAATCGCTTTTGTCGAAGAGGTATTACACATAGGACGAAAACAGTCTGTCGCGATGCTCGGATTGATCACCGCCGGCGGAAGCGGATTTGTAGTTTATTTCAGTAAGGACCTGAAAGCACTGGATACGCTGGATTTCTGGGTCGGAACGTTTCTGATTTTCCTCCTCGCTTCAGCCCAAATTCTTGCGTTCTCCTGGGGAATGGGTGTTGACCGAGGATTGAATGAAGCCCGTGTCGGTTCCGCGATTGCTATTCCCCGGATTTTTCGACCAATCATGTTATGGATCTGCCCTCTGTTTCTTTTGAGTGTATTTCTTCTGTGGGTTGTCGAAAATCTGTTTGGCTTCAACTTGGCCGGAGGACCCCCTGAAATGAGCAGCTACATCCGAGATCTAATCGTTGAGCCGAATCCTGTAGCCTGGTTCAGCGTCACCCTCGTGGTCGTGTTTGGACTGTTCAGCGGGCTACTTATAGCCCGAGCGTCGGCCTACAAGCCGAAAAACGAGAAGGATGGTTTCCAATGACACTCGGGGGATGGCTTGTGATGGTGCTTTCAGTCAGTGGTGTAACAATCCTTTTCGGATGGTGCATCTATAAAGTGCTGACGCTTCCGGATGAAACGAAAAAACTCCATGGATTCGAGAACAACCCTCCAGATTCTGAGTGAACTATCAGTGTTATTCGAACGGGCTCAGAGGTCTTTTATCTGAGGCGGAGCGGGCATTCTCTTCGGTTTGCAGAGCACCTGATATTGGTTCGCGACGCGTGCGCATTTACGGCAAACAAATGTCGGGTTCCGGACTAACTCGTAGAGCTTGTCGGCTTTTTTCTCGATGTCGCGTTTCGACCAGTCACAAAGCGTGCGTGCCATTTCTGTAGCTGACAGCTGACTCCAGAATGCGAGCTTGCGCAAGAGTGGAATTTAGGCGACCATCTCCCTCTATGAGCACCCAAACAGCACCCTCCGCCGCCAAATCGAACGCCGTTGCATCCGGTCTCGAAGCGCTCCTTGCCGATTCTTACGCTTTGATGGGCCAAACGCATCTCGCCCACTGGAATGTCGAAGGGCCTAACTTCTTCCAGCTCCATGTCGCCTTTCAAGGCCAATACGAAGAGCTGTTCACTGCAATCGATGAAATTGCTGAACGCCTTCGCGCTCTGGACGTCCTCGCTCCTGGCGGCCTCGCCACTCTTGCAAAAAAATCAAACATCTCAGAGATGGCTTGTTCTGCTGCTCCAGCCAAAGATTTCGTCGCGCATCTCGTAGACTGCCACGAGACTGTAGTTTCCACCGCGCTCAGTCTCCGTCAGGCCGCTGAAGCAGCGGGAGATCTTGAAACTCAAGATATCGTTATTGCCCGAGTCCAAACACACCAGAAAACACTTTGGATGCTTCGTAGTTTTTTGAAAAACCTCTAAAAAGCTCTACAGATTGTCCGATGCCTCGGCTGTGATCCAGCCGAGGCATTTTTTTTGTTTTCGCTTAATTCTTAGTCGGGCTTGGGAAATTTTAAGTTTCCTACACATCGCCGTTGCAACTGAGTCTCAATCTGCGATAATTTAGCCTGTTGCCTAAAATGAACGACATAAACATATCTCCGCTTTTTGCTGGTTTGAACTGGAAATCTGATGCTGTGCGCATTTTGGACGCGTTATTCCGGGTTACTCCTCCAGAGACTTGGGATGCTCTTCTTGATCTTCGGGTAACACTTTTGGAAGGTAAACATTGGAATCGGGTTCTGGACTTGTTTTTGATCTGCCGCGAGCGTTTAGAGTTGGACCATTATCTCCCATTTTTCCGGCTTCGGCGTCTGTTAGCGAATAGTTTGCAACTGGAGGCGGGGCCTATGTCCGAGCCTTCGTTGAACCCAGACTTAGCTCTCCTGTTAGCTCGCCAACCGCATTCCCTGGCTGATATCAAGCGTTCTATTCGACGCGATTGGTTCGAACACGATCTCGACCTTATTGATCCCGCAGCGGTAGAAGTCCAAGTCGTCGAGCGGTCGTTTAAAGCATAGTTCCGTCTGGAGAGGTCGTTCACTGATCTCGTCTTACCGTGTGAAGAAGCAACAATTGCGATTGCATCGTGGACGGAGTTGTGGAATCGATACCCAATGATTTCACTGCGTTCGTTTCTTTTCGGTTTTTTCTCGATTCTCTTATTTTCAGCTGTGGCTCAAGCGGGTCAACTGACCATCGCGGTGATCCAATACACGGATGCTCGGACGGCTGACGCGTTATCGGCTGGATTTGCGGGTGCAGATCTTACCGAAGTCACCAACTCCGATAAGGTAGAATCAAGGGATATGGCGATCAAAGGCGGACGTGTCCTGTTTGCTACAACCCTGCCAGTCGGATCTGGGACTTCTTTTAACTATTCGACTCGCCTCGGCGTCCAGCGCGCGGATTTGTCCGGCAAATTCAGCCCACCCAACCTCAAAACCGAGATCATTCTTCAAGACGGAGTTGATATCGGTATTCGCAAGTTTTCCCGCAGCGTTTTCGCCGGCTCAGGATCGTTAAGTGGATCAAATCCCACGATTATCAGTATTCGTGAGAGCACTGGAAAGACGCAGAGCGCTGTTAAAGGAAAGGCAACGCTGACGACCTACAATTTCACCACTTTAGTCGTGGCTCAGTGGAAAAAATAGGCGGTCTTCGAATTTTTTCGTCTCATGCCTGCCGCGTTCACAACGTGTGAATAACCGGTGAATGGGTGGGTGCCAATGTGCCGCTCAGCGTCATACCCCGCTGTTACTCGCTTTCATGCCGGGCACCTGGGTGTTCTATTCACATGGTTAAAATCCCGTGGAACACCCTTGAATAGGACGAAGGACGCTGTCAGACGGGGTTATTCACATCCTTATTATTAATAAGTTCTGTCGGCCAAAAAATAGATAAATAATACAGATGTGAACAACTACGGGTGTTTGCAGGATTCGTGAGGATCGTGCTCGTCGAAACTTTTAGCCGGGTGTAGGATCTCGGAATGATGAGATATGATTTTGCCGTCATCGGTGGTGGGAGCGCTGGCTACGCAGCAGCGAGGACAGCGGTAAGCGAGGGGTTGAGCACGGTTGTTATTGAAGGAGGTCCCGAAGTGGGTGGATTGTGCATCCTCAAGGGCTGTATGCCGAGTAAGGCGTTAATTGAATCCGCCAATCGTTTCCGGACATTGGAACGAGCGGAGGAGTTTGGACTTCGGGCTTCTGGGATCGCGGTGCGATCGGATGAGATTCTCGCTCGGAAGGCCCGGCTAATCGGAGAATTTGCTGAATATCGTCAGAAGCAGCTGGAAGATGGGGGATTTGACTTTATGCGGGGCAGAGCCTCATTTGAAACTCCAAACCAAGTGTGCGTTGAATCACTTAAAGGAGGCACGGAGACGGTCGAGGCGGGTTGTTTTCTCATAGCGACAGGGTCTGAAGTGCGAGTGCCTGACGTTCCGGGATTGACTGATATTGATTTCATTACCAGCGATCAAGCGTTGGAACTCACTCCGTTTCCTGAATCAATGATCGTTCTTGGGGCTGGCCCTGTCGCGTTGGAACTTGCCCATTATTTTTCTACGCTAGGAGTGCAAGTCAGCGTGGTTCAAAGGAGCACTCAAGTTCTACGGGGGATTGATCCAGATATCGCTGCTGTGGTCCAGTCAGCCCTCGCAGAGCATGGAATGGAGATCTACACCGATACACAGATTCGGATGATCCGCCCTCTAGCTGATGGAAGGAAAGAGGTTTCTTTCGATTATGAAGGGAGGCGTGTGGATCTGGTAGTTGAGGTGGTTTTGAACGCGCTGGGTAGGTCGGCTAATAGCAAAGGTCTTGGGTTGCAGTTGGCAGGTGTCGAAACGAAGAATGAGACGGTTCTTGCTTCGCCAACGATGCAAACGACAAACCCATCGATTTTTGCGAGTGGCGATGTGTGCGGGCCTTTCGAAGTCGTGCATATGGCTATCAATCAAGGAGAGGTGGCTGCACGGAATGCCGCGCGAGTGTTAGGGTTTCGAAAAGGAGAAACCCTTGAAAAGGTGGACTATCGACTAAAGCTGTTTGCAGTTTTCACGGAACCCGAAGTAGCGGTGGTGGGCATGACGGAGCTAGAAGCGGATGCAACAGGGATATCTGTCGCCGTAGCGACCTATCCGTTCGCGGATCACGGCAAATCCCTGGTGATGGGTGAGACACAGGGCTTTGTAAAACTGATCATGAATTTGGCCACAGGCGAGATTTGTGGGGGCGCTGTGGTTGGTCCGCATGCGAGTGATTTAATCCATGAGATCGTCGTTGCCATGGCTTGTCGGATCACGCCCGCTCAACTGGCTGCAGTCCCGCACTACCATCCTACCCTAAGCGAGATTTGGACCTATCCCGCAGAGGAACTCGCGGGATTATGGAATAAGACCCGTAAGGGATAGTTCAGATTGTGCATGGTGGTGTGAGCCTTGACGCCAGCCTGTAATAAAGACAGGGTTAAAAGGTTATGAATACCATCACCAAATTAGTAGTAACTCTTGCTGGCGCTGTAGCAGTCAGTGGTTGTGACCCGAGCCCAGAGGCGACACCTTCTCCGGACCCTTCACCAACACCTGTTGCGGCGGTCACTACCGGCGATAAAGTGCGGGAGACGGCGGAAGAAGTCAAAGAAACAGCCGTAGCCGTTGGCCAAGTGGCGGTCGAGAAAGGGAAAGAACTGGGTGCAGCAGCGAAAGACGCATTTAATGAAGCTGCGCCGGCGATCGAAGAAAGTGCCCGTGGAGCACTGGATAAGATTAAGGACTTTAGTGAGGACGTTAAAGATCGAGCGACGGAAGAAAGTGGAAAAACAGAAGCACCGACGCCGGAAGTCACCCCTGTAGTTGCTCCGAGCGTCGAACCAACTCCTGCTGCTGAGCCCATTGCTCCACAATCTCCATAGTTTTAATAATTGCTATTGATGCGAAGTTTAATATCTTTTAGATATGGAACTGCGTCACTTACGATACTTTCTGGCTGTTGCTGAGACCTTAAACTTCACAGCGGCAGCGAGAAAGCTTGGAATTGCTCAGCCGCCGCTGAGTATTCAGATCAAACAATTGGAGCGCGAGGTCGGTCAGATGCTGTTTGATCGGAGCAATCGTAAAGTTTCTTTAACCTTGGCGGGTCGGGTTTTCGCACGCGAAGCGGCAGGAATTCTCGAGGGGGCAAACCACCTTGAGCTTACGATGCGCGATTTGGTGGAGGGTCGAGGGCGGGGAGTCCACATCGCGGTGGCAGACGATTTCGCTTCTAATACCCGAATTGCCCGACATTTTAGGAAGTTTATAAAAAAACATCGCGGGGTTCGGTGTAAGATTGATTTTGTCAGGTGTCCTATCGAGTTGCTTGAAGCGGGTGGTGTTGATGCCATTGTAGTCGATCAATCAGAAGTGCGTGATCTTGCGCATTCCGTGTTTGCTCGGGAATCGATCTTTCTCGCGGTTTCCCGAAAGCACCGGTTAGTTGAAAAGGAACAAATTGAAGCCCTGGATTTGATCGGAGAGCATCTTCTTCTGAGTCCTCTCCCAGATCGTACGGCTGCTGAACGCGTGTTATTCCGTGGACAGCAGGAGATCCTGGGACTCGTCGCTTCAGAAAGTGTCGCTGGGGGTATTGTGGAAAGACTGTGGCGAACCGAAGCGGGTTTGGGCGTTACTCTGTGTAGCAGGTCGGAAAGTGAGCATACGAAGGTAATGACCAAGGAATTTGTGCAACTGGTGGGGTCCCTCAATACGGCTATCGCCTATCGCCCTGATCATGAGAATTCGGCGGTGTCTTTACTGATTCAACATTTTGACTCTGCGTTTGAGTAGGATGGTGTCCGCGCTCTATCCACACGGTTAATAGAGCTAAATCGGC
>JBGSMR010000267.1:0-4121 GCA_041740065.1 Chthoniobacterales bacterium | reverse complement strand
TCCGAGAGTTTTGCCAGCAACGAAGCGGTGGAATTCAATGATGAATTCATGGAAGCGATCGCCTACTTTGCCTACAACGCATCCAGCGACCTTGCGGGCGAGCGTGGCGCTTATTCTTCCTATCGCGGCTCAAAATGGGATCGGGGGCTCTTGCCTCAGGACACCATTGACCTCCTCGAAGCAGAACGTGGAATCAAGATCGACGTCCCCCGTGGTGGAAAACTCGATTGGAATCCCGTACGCGAGAAAATCAAACGCCAAGGGATGCGGAATTCAAATGTTCTCGCTATCGCTCCTACTGCGACGATTTCGAACATCATGGGAACCACGCCATGCATCGAGCCGAACTATAAAAATTTGTTCGTCAAAAGCAATCTCTCCGGGGAGTTCATCGTGCTCAATGGCGAACTCGTCCGCGACCTCAAGGCCGCCGGATTGTGGAGCGCTGACATGGCGCACCAACTCAAATACTTCGACGGCGAACTTGACGACATTGTCAACATTCCCGCTGCAATCAAACACAAACACCGCACGGCCTTCGCTGTCGATTACCAGTACATTATCGACGCTGCGGCACGCCGCCAAAAATGGATCGATCAATCGCAGTCGGTGAATTTATTCCTGCCTGAACCCGATTTCAAAGTGCTCAGTCACATGTATCGCCGATCATGGAGCGTCGGATTGAAGACGACCTACTACTTGCGCACATTGCAGGCATCAAATATCGAAAAATCCACCGCTGGTGCCCGGAAAGAAATGACCGGCCTAGTCGGCGCTGTAGCGGCAAAGAAGGAAACTGCCGAACAGGAGCGGATCCTCGCCTGTTCGATTGAAGCGATGCGTAATGGTGGCGAGTGCGAGGCGTGCCAATAGACACCCCTCACCTACCGATTGATCGCTGCGATTCCTACCGGGGATGCTTGACTTCCTCGTAGTGCGTCAGATGTAACTTGTCGCCTCATGTCACCTTCTCCAGTAGTGCATTTAGCAGCAAATGGATTGCGTCGCTCCTTTCGGATCGGCCGTAATACCGTGAGCGTCCTTCGAGGCATTGATCTCCAAATCGCGGTAGGCGAAGCCATTTTCCTGTGCGGTGCTTCCGGCGCAGGAAAAACCACGCTTCTTTACACCCTTGCAGGTCTTGAACGTCCGGAGGAAGGCGAGGTCTTGCTCGACGGCATCAGCCTTTATGGAATCGGAGACAACAAGCTGGCGCGGCTCCGCAATGCGAAGATGGGCTTTGTGTTTCAATCGTATTTTCTCCTTCCTGAACTCACGGCACTGGAAAACGTCCTCATCCCCGCGATGATATCCCGAGAGGTGGCAACAGATCGTGCAATAGCATTGCTCGAACGGGTCGGACTCGGCGAAAGAGCCGACCACCTCCCGTCCGAGCTCAGTGGAGGAGAACAACAGCGCGTCGCCATAGCACGCGCACTAGTGAATGATCCTGCCATTCTTTTCGCCGACGAACCCACCGGAAACCTCGATTCCAACACCGGGGAATCCATCATCCAACTTTTACTCGGCATCACGCGCAACGAGAAGCGAACGCTAGTCGTGGTAACGCACGATCCCGACCTCGCCCGCAGAGGAGATAGAATTGTACGAATCGAGGATGGTACCATCGCCCAGACCGCTTAATAGGGTCGCCAATACGTCAGAATTCACTAATTGAGCAAACAATTATTGTCGACGCGCCGATTTTCATGTATTTATCTGATCTCTTGCATGCAGAAGCGTGCAAGTCCTCAAGTATGGCGGGGTAGCCAAGTGGTAAGGCAGAGCTCTGCAAAAGCTCTATGCGTCGGTTCGATTCCGTCCCCCGCCTTTTCTCTTTGATAATAAATGAGTTAAGGATTTATAAGGGGTTCTTCGCTATTTCCAGTGGTTTATTTCGACAGAATGGTCTCGCGCACAGGCGCTGAGAATTTTAAAGAAATGAGCGAGAATGAAATTGGGACGATTGCGCTCGAAGCAACGATTCATGTGCATCGGGAACCGGGGCCGGGGCTCTCGTAAACTGTTTCCAAGAGCTCCGGCCCAGCTTGGCAATTCTTCACTCTCTTAATTTTAGAACAACTTTGGTACAGAAGAAATCCGTTGCACCTCAAAATGCGAGCCGGATGAGATCGGGAATGAGGTCGAAGCGGGAATCGTTGCTGAGAAGGGGGAGATTAAGTTCCGTCGTAATTGCGGCAATCCAGAGGTCGTTGGCGGGGATGGGAGAGCCGGCGGTTTTGAGGTGCAGCCGGAGCTCGGCGTAGTGGCTGGCCGTGGTGTCAGATGGCGGGTGGATTTCAGCAAACGGCAAGTTTTGAGCCAACCACTCTTCGTAGCGCTTTCGGTGACGGGATTGGCGGATGCCGTAGTAGTATTCTCCCAAAACAATGCTCGGCACCACCAAGCGTGAAGCTTCAGCAAACGCAGAGTGGCATGCCTGATTGCCGTCTGCCCAAGCCGACAGCGCATTGGTGTCCAAGATCACAAGCGATCTTCCTCGTCGAGGACCTCAAACGTCTCGGCGATGCAGGCGTCGACCTGGCGGGTTTCCTTGTGAAGGTCCGCCAGAGCTCCAAATCCGCGCATCCATGGCGGTTCTGCTGAACCTGACCTGCCCGAAGCCGGAGCGGTGATTTTCTCCTGAATCGCCTCGGTGACAAATTGTCGAAGAGAGACTCCACGCAGAGCAGCCCGAGCCTTGGCTTGGCGGAAGATCGGATCTGGAATGTCCAATGTGGTCTTCATCTTCTTTTCAGACCACCATATTTACGGGAGATTGCAATAAATGTGATATCAACGGATCAGGCGGCGACGAAAAAACTCCGCGATTGATCGGCTCGGTCCTTTTTGGGAAGTTTCGGGAATGGCTGATCTCGAAGTCCGACTAACCCGCGAATCGACGGGTTATTTCAACACGTATGGGAAGGTGCAGGTGGTGGTCCGAAGTTCCGAGATCTCCTCAGTCTACCAACCTCCCATCAAAGAATGGAAAGTGCTCGAGCTCCCGTGGGGGAATTTCGCGTTGCGTCTGGGGTCCCATAGCAGGTCGCATGCTCCAAGGCCATTTCGTTCTCTGGGTCCGTTTAACAATGCAGGATTGCGGACGGCGAAGACAACCTCTCCCCGAGCTCTTGCGAGCAGCCTGCGAGTCGAGATTCCACCCAAAGCGGCTGGTGTCACGGCGGTAGAATACGAGCAAGCGGTGACCCAAGCCTTCAACACCGGCAATGGCGCGATCAATATCCACGCTGGGAACGGCTCTTGGCATTCGTTTTTCTGTCCTATAATTGGAAGCAATGAAATCGCGGTGGAAGTTCCCTTGGCCCCGTTCCGACATGCCTATCCGGATGTTCCCGATGAACCGCCGGGAACCCATTACAGAAGCTACGGATTTGGAATTGACGACTCGCTCAGAGCACAGATCGAGTTCAACCTCATCTTCGCGCGCGCGTCGCGCATCCTCGGGAGAAACCCCTCAGTATCATTTTCGTTGACATCCTCGGCGAGACCGCCATTCGGCGGAGTGCTTTGGCCGCCGCAATAGTATTTTGGAGACGATCCCTCTGACCGTATATGCTCGCACAGCCCTTTTATCACTGGCCTTTTTGCTATGGGTAGGAGGAGGTTGCGCCAGGCACCGTGCCACCGGCTTGGAAAATCTGCCAGGAATCACAGGGGAATTTGTGGATCGAGATCAATCGGTAACTCTCCGCATCACGCACGAGTCATACGCTCTATGCAGGGCGTTGGGCGGTGCATCGATTTACAAAGAACGCGGGGCGGTAAAGCCACTCAGGCGGGATGCGGAGGGGTTTGTGCAGACGTTCGAGTTAATTCCCGCGGCTCCAGGCGCTGGGGTCCTCTATCGGAGTTTTCAAGTGTCTCCCGGCGATTCTTACTTGATCCTCGAGGAAACAACGATACGAGCGGGACCAAGGCTTCAATTGATCGATGCAACGACATTGTAAATACGGGAATCTGAGGTGGCCCCCGAAAATCAGGCCAGTGGTTAAGCTATAAAAAGCGGTGGGGTTCGGGTAAAAACCAACCTGAGAAACCACAAAAAATGAAAGCCAAGAGAAGAAGACATGACGCAACATTCAAATCCCGGGTAGCAC
>JBGSMR010000251.1:0-6767 GCA_041740065.1 Chthoniobacterales bacterium | reverse complement strand
GCCGCAGGCTGCTCATTGGTATTGCGGTTGCATTCCTGATCATGTTTTTGTTCTTTCCGCTGGTCGCGGTTTTCTACGAGTCATTCAGGCAAGGCATCGCGCTTTACTTGTCCACTTTCACAGATCCAGACGCAATCGCCGCGATTCAGCTCACGCTTATTGTGGCTGCGATTGTCGTACCGCTGAATACTGTCTTCGGCTTGGCCGTGGCGTGGGCGATTACCAAGTTTTCTTTCCGCGGAAAGAGCCTGCTCGCTACGGTATTGGATCTGCCGTTTGCCGTGTCGCCAGTGATTGCAGGCTTGATCTTCATTCTTGTTTTCAGCACCACGCATGGCTGGTTTGCCCCGGTGCTGAATGAGACGGGTATAAAGGTCATCTTTGCGCTGCCGGGGATTGCCCTGGCGACGCTATTCATCACGCTGCCATTCGTTGCACGCGAGTTGATACCGATCATGCAGGCTCAGGGCAAAGACGAAGAATACGCCGCACTCACCCTCGGAGCCGGTGGATTCCGGACGTTCTGGAGGGTCACGCTTCCAAACGTCAAGTGGGGATTATTTTATGGAATCATCCTGTGCAACGCACGGGCCATGGGAGAGTTTGGGGCGGTCGCTGTGGTGTCGGGTAATATCAAAGGCCTCACCAGCACCATGCCGCTCTATATTGAAACGCTCTACATGGAATACAAAACGGTGCCTGCTTTTGCGCTGGCATCCATCCTCACGGCCCTCGCGCTCGTTACCCTGATTGGCAAGAATTTCATCGAATGGCGAGCAGCCCGAGATTCCGCATCATGACCTCAAGCGATGGCTCCACCCAACACTCACTGATTACCCTTTAACTCCTACCATGAGTATCCAAGCCCACAATATAACAAAGACGTTCGGGAAATTCACAGCACTCGACAACGTCAGTCTCAATGTCCCTAGCGGAAGATTGGTATCGCTACTTGGCCCTTCAGGGTCTGGAAAAACCACTCTGCTCCGGATTCTCGCAGGCCTGGAGTTTGCTGACCCGACCAGCAATTCGCAGATCCTCTTCCACGACCAGGACGTCACCGCCACGTCCGCCGGCAAACGCGGGGTGGGATTCGTGTTCCAGCATTACGCGCTGTTCAAGCACATGACGAGTGAGGCGAATATCGCGTTCGGCCTTCGCTCACTGGCCCGAGCGGAAAGACCCGACGACGCAACCATAAAGCGTCGCGTGAATGAACTCCTTGGCCTTGTCCAGCTGGATGGACTGCAGAAGCGCTTCCCGAGTGAACTTTCTGGCGGGCAACGTCAGCGAATCGCTCTGGCCCGCGCGCTGGCGGTGCAGCCGAAGGTTCTTCTGCTCGACGAACCCTTTGGAGCACTCGATGCCAAGGTCCGCAAAGACCTTCGCCGATGGCTTCGCACGTTTCAGGAAGAAATCAAAATCACGACCGTCTTCGTAACCCACGACCAAGAAGAAGCCTTGGAACTTGCTGACGAAGTGGTCGTGATGAACAACGCACGGATCGAGCAAGTCGGCTCGCCTCAACAGGTGTACGATGATCCGGCTTCTCCTTTTGTTATTGAGTTTCTCGGCAATGTGAATCGCTTCAGTGCCATCACGGCGGGGGCCGTGGATTCGGGCAGTGCCGCTGATGTAATCTACGTCCGCCCGCATGACGTGGACATCCAGCCAGCCAGCAGCAAGGAGCACCAGTATGCGATTGAGGCACGGGTTCAACACGTCTTCTCCGCAGGCAACTACGGACGTGTCGCGCTGGAGCGCATCCTCAATCGAGAACCGTTCGAAGCCGAGATTTCCCGCGCCCGATTGCGCGAACTCGACCTGAAACCGGGCGATGTTGTTTCAGTTGTTTTCCGGCACGTTCGATTGTTCTCGAAAGGCGAATACATCGAATCCGATGTCGAAGGCGATCAACTCGTTTCCTCAACAAAAAATTAACCATCACCACACAGATCCCATGCCCACCTACTCAAATATCACCGAAACCATCGGAAGAACTCCACTCATCAAACTGAATCGTATTTCTGAAGGACTCCAGGCAACTATTGCCATCAAGGCAGAATTCGCAAACCCTCTGGGTAGCGTGAAAGATCGCATTGGCCTCGCCATGATTCAAGCAGCGGAGCGTGACGGAATTCTGACACCTCACACGACGATCATTGAACCAACTTCCGGCAATACCGGCATTGCGCTCGCATTCGTAGCCGCAGCCCGCGGGTATAAACTTATTCTCACAATGCCCGAGAGCATGAGCGTGGAGCGTCGCACGCTACTCGCATTGCTTGGTGCCAAACTAGTTCTCACTCCGGCAGCCGAGGGAATGAAGGGTGCCATCGCAAAAGCGGAAGAGCTCCGTCAAGGATTGGAAAACGCATGGACTCCGCAGCAATTCAACAACCCTGCGAATCCCGAAATCCATCGCAAGACAACGGCAGAGGAGATCTGGGCTGATACCAACGGCCACGCGGATGTGATTGTTTCCGCTGTCGGAACGGGAGGCACCATCACTGGCATTGCCGAGGTAATCAAATCTCGGAAAACAGGCTTTCGGGCAATCGCCGTTGAGCCCGCAGACTCGCCCGTGATCACCCAAACTCGCAACGGCGATCCAATCAAACCCGGTCCGCACAAGATCCAAGGGACAGGTGCCGGTTTTGTTCCAAAAAACCTGAATCTTGATATTATCGATGACGTCATCCGTGTTTCGAACGAAGACGCCATTCAGACGGCTCGGCGCATCGCGAAGGAAGAGGGCATCCTAGTCGGAATCTCAACCGGAGCCAATGTCTGGGCATCGGCTCAACTTGCCGCGTTGCCCGAGTATAAAGACAAACTTATCGTGACCATTGGATGCAGCACTGGCGAACGCTACCTCAGTACCGCACTCGCCGATGAGGCGCGCGCCGAGAGCCAACGCCCCTCCGCATCCACCTGATCATGCCACCCACGACTCCGATATTCAACGACGGCGGGCGAATCAGCCTGCCGCCAACCCGAAAGGTTCGCAGGAGCGTTAAAGAACCCATGGAGCACCTGCACGCAGCATCCATTCAAGAGGAGAATTTTTACGAGTCCGAGATCGGCCAATTCGATCATTGCGGAGGCAGTTACAGCATCCGGCGCTACCTGTTCATGGGCCCGCCTGGCGGTACACCACACACGCGAATTGGTGTTTTCGGGGGCATTCATGGTGACGAACAGGCGAGCGCATTGGCGGTCGTGAAGTTTCTAGAAGTCCTTGTCGAAAAACCCGAGTTTGCCACGGGATTTGAAATCTTTGCCTACCCCGTCTGCAATCCGACTGGGTTTGAAGATAATACGCGATGGTCTCGACATGGGGTCGATCTGAACCGTGAGTTCTGGCGGGAATCCAACGAACCCGAGGTCATTCTTTTGGAGCGGCAACTTCAGAATCTTGAATTTGACGGCATTATCGCACTTCACGCCGATGACACCAGTGATGGAGTTTACGGGTATGCTAATGGTGACACGCTCACGCGTAATCTTCTAGAACCAGGCCTCCGAGCAGCCGAGGGGATTTTACCTCGAAATCGCCTTGCAGAGATTGACGGCTGGAGCGCATTGGACGGAATTATCGACGACGGATACGCCGGCGTACTCGGAGCCCATCCGTCGCAGCAACCGCGTCCCTTTCAAATCGTTTTCGAAACTCCACAACTGGCGGCACTTGATCTGCAAGTCGACGCCACGGTTGCCGCGTTGCTCGCGATTCTCACTGCAAGCCGATCGCTACGTGCCCACGCAGCCAACATCTAACCCGTTTGATAGTGCTCCGCCACGCGCAGCTTCCAGCCAGTAGGGCGCTGAAAATTTGCCTCAAAAGGGCCAAAAATTTGTCATCCACGTGAACACCGTCGTCCCGAAAAAGACAAATGCGACAGCCAATCCGGCGAAGTAAATTACCGTTGCTATTCCCCAGCCTAAGGAAACGAGCACCATGAGCCCGTCGCGCTCGAGCCATCCGACGCATGCAAAAACGATCATCAATGCCGGCAGGGAATTGTTAAATGGAATACTTGCCACGGGCATCGCCAAGAGCAGGCCACCGGAAAAGATCAGCCATCCCACGAATCGCTCACCCCAGACGCCTGACACCCATTTTTCCCGTCTAACTTTCGTAAAGCGCTGACAGAATTTTAGGATGCGCTGACAGAACTCGAGCGTGCGGCACCATCCCTTTCCATGAATATTGAGATTCATGACTCTTTGAGGCAGGGCAGGGGACGTGCGCCCGTTTCCCATTTGCCAACCAAGGGCGACGAAGGTAATTCCCCCGATCATTGTCAGCGGACCGAGCGAGAGCGGTTGAACAAATGGCATGGCGAGGAGAAGCGCTGCAAAACAGAATCCCGCCTGCCCCAATTGATCCAACATTCTTCCCAAGGTCACGCCATCAGACTGAGCGTGGTTGATACAGTCCGCCAATGCGGCTTTGACGGCGTTTTGGTTCATTTAAACGCCCCTTTTCGTTTCTTTAGAGAGTAATATCAATCGCTATTTCGTCGTAACAAATCGTGGAGTATGGGGTTGGGAAAACGGGTGCTCGGTGTGATCGCGTAGAAGCTCTCGCGGATACTGGCGACGCGGTGCCGTTCGACCAACGTGCCATTGTCGAGCTCACCACGTACGACGACAGGTGGCACGAGTGCCAGACCCGCGCCTTCGAGGGCTAGAAGGCGCAGCATCGCCATGTCGTCTACTTCTGCGGCGATGATGGGGCGGATGCCAAGCTGTTCCAGCACGAGGTCGAACGCGACGCGAATATTACTGTCAAGACTCGGAAGCAAGAGGGGCGAGGAAAGGAGGTCTTCCGGAAAACGGAACTTTGTGCGTTTGCGGGTGCGCTGACCGACAAGGCTCACGGGTTGCTCATCGAGCAGGTGACTGTGCCATTTTGTTTCGGCATCGCGACGCACGGGAAGATTTGAAAGTACGACGTCGAGCGTGTGCGCGTGTAGTTGCGCGAGCAGGTCACGCAGGTTGCCGGAACGAATGACTAATTCCACGTCGCTTCGGCCAATGATCGGTCGTAGCAGCGAAAGCTGGAAGTTTCGTGAGAGTGTCGCTACCGCGCCGACGCGCAGAATGTGGTGACGGCCTGTAGCTTGATTTTTAAGCACTGCCATCAGCTCTTCGCCTGAACGAAAAATGGACTGCGAGTAGTCGAGTGCGATGCGACCGGCCTCGGTAAGCACCAGCGACTTATTTTGACGGAAGAACAACGGCACGCCGAGGCTTTCTTCGAGGCTACGCAGCTGGGTGCTCAATGCGGACTGCGAGATATTCAACCTTTCAGCGGCGCGCGTCAGGCTGCCTTCGTTGGCGATAGCTCGGAAGTAGCGGAGATGATGATAGTTAAGAAATGCCATGAAATACTTCTACTAAAAAGAACGATTCGAAGCAAAAGATATACTGGAAAGAAGTCGCTTCTTCTCGTTAATCTCCAGCCGTTCTATGAATCTGCAACTCTTCAATTCCACTGTTACGTTTTTCGATTTCATGCCCGTGGCGCTCGGCCCTCTGTGGTTGCTCGCTTTCGGCCTCATTCCTAACCGACTTGTCAACCGTCACAGCCGCGTGTTTGCCGAAACCGCTGCTTGGTCTGCGCTGGGTATCGTGGGCTTGGCGGCGCTTGCGATGGCTGGGCGGTTTACGAGCAATACCCTCGTGGTTACTGTAGCGAGTATCGGTCCTGTCGGAATTGATATCTATTTCGACATGCTCTCCGCGATCATGTTGCTCTTGGTTTCTTTCCTCGGGGCGGTCGTGCTGAGGTATTCTGTGAACTACCTTGCAGGCGATCCGGAGCAGGGTCGAGTTATTAAGTGGTTATGTGTGACAATCGGCTCGGTGTTAACGCTCATCGTGTCGGGCAATCTGCTCATGTTCACGCTTGCTTGGGTGGCGACAAGCATGAGTTTGCACAAACTACTCATGTTTTATCCCGATCGACCGGCTGCGTTGTTGGCTGCACGGAAGAAGTTTCTCATCAGCAGACTTGGCGATGCGTGCCTCGTAGGAGCACTTGTGATGACGTGGCAGTGTTTCGGCACTTGGAAGTTCACCGAGATGTTTGCTGCGGCGGACGCAGTCCGTCTTCAAGGTGGAGCCCATGCGGCGTGCCTCAGTTGGTCCAGTCTATTACTGGTCGCAGGAGCACTCCTAAAGTCAGCGCAGTTTCCCTTTCACAGTTGGCTACCGGACACGATGGAGACGCCGACACCTGTTTCCGCGCTGATGCATGCGGGCATTATAAACGCTGGGGGGTTCTTGGTCGTGCGGCTCAGCCCGATCGTCGTCGGCTCTCCGACTGCGCTGAACGCACTCGCTTTGGTGGGTGCATTCACTGCTCTTTTTGCGTCAGTGGTGATGCTTACGCAGACGAGTGTGAAGCGTTCGCTCGCCTACTCGACGATCGCACAGATGGGATTTATGATGCTACAATGTGGCCTCGGTGCCTTCGGGTTGGCAGTGCTCCACATTGTTGCGCACTCGCTTTACAAGGCCCATGCGTTTCTCTCCTCAGGCAGTATTGTAAGTATGAGCCGTGCAGCTTGGGTGCCGTCGGAGCGTCCCGCATCGCATCCTATCATATTTCTAGGGACATTGGGAGCGGCGGTCGTGCTCACGCTCTGCATCGGCATGCTTTTTGGAATTAACCTTGCGAGTGGCGCGGGTGTGCTGCTTCTGGGTACCGTTTTCACGATGGCTCTTGCGTATCTGCTTTGGAATCTTTGGGCTTC
>JBGSMR010000241.1:0-11955 GCA_041740065.1 Chthoniobacterales bacterium | reverse complement strand
GGCGAACTGGGCGGCGGATTCGTCCCGCGATGTCTGGACGGTGCCCATCGGAGGCGGCTTCGGGAAACTCATCCACCTCGCGAAACTTCCCGTCAATCTCTCCGCCCAAGCGTTCTACAATGTCGCCACCCCGGAATACGGCGCCGACTGGTCGATTCGTTTGCAATGCCAGCTCTTGTTCCCGAAGTAGGGACCGGAATGCAGTCCAAGCTCCAACTCGACGAACCCTGCTTTCCTCAATAAAGAATCTCACTTTCTCACCCAACAAACTCCCATGAAATCATCAGTTCCTATCGCCATCCTCGCTGCGCTTCTCATCACCGGATGCGCCACGTCCCCGGAAACCGGAAGCTCGGACCTCAAAAAAGCCGACCTTCTGTTCGTGCAGAACGCGAAAGGCGTCCGGTTCGGCGACGGCACCATGACGCTGCGCGGAGTTTCCGACTCGACCATCGCGTTCAGCGATCGGCCCGAGCGACTCGCCGGCTCGATGCCCACCCGCGATCTCGTGCCGATGTGGAGTGAGGGGGCCAATAGCTTCCTGAAGGACCCGCCGAACGCCACCCTTTCCGTGCTGGACGGAGGCACCGTTTCCAGCGTCGTCGTCGTGCTTCGCAATCCCCGGCTCGTTGGCAGCAATCTGACCTATAACATCGAGTTCCTCGAAGGAGCGCCGATCGTGAGCGACGGTGCGGCCTCGTTGTTCATCGACATCATCGGTATGCCGCTCACCCCGATCTCCTACGCCGGAGCCGCCCGTCGCGGATATCGCCGCGGGTACGCTCAGGGAGCCTATTCCTGCGGTCGCTATGGTCCGAACGTGGTGCACTACGGATCATCCGGTTCGGTCAGCGGTCCGCGCGGCGCTGCCTCGTGGAACAACGGTTCCGGCAGCGCGTCCGGCTGGCGGGGAAATTCTGTCTCCTGGCGTCGCTAAGGATCTCCAACATCGCCATGATCTCAAGAATTGCCGCCATTCTCTCGCTCACCGTCGAGCAGGGACTGGCCGCTACCGCGCCTTTGAATGCCGCCACGGCTTCGTCGATGGCTACGGAGGTGATCGCTAAAACTACTTGGGACTCTCACTCAACGCGACCGTCCAACGCGACGTCGCCGTGGCTCCCCACTGGAAAGTGCCTGCGGATACGTTGTCTTTGACAGAGTGCTTTTGATTCCTGAATAAACACCATAAACCTATTCCCGCTGACTCCAACCTTACATGAAACATTTCATCCTCTTAATTCTTCTGGCAGTTCCAGCTGTTCAGGCTGCCACCGTCGAAGCGCCATCACCTGCCGCTACTGAAAATGACCGGCCTACGTTTCTTGAACCCATTGGGGATTTTGCAAGGGATTCGATCCTGCAACCGAAAACACCCTTTGAATTAGTGCCGGGCAAAGACCCGAATGGTTGGGGATTCGTCATTCAGCCATATGTGTGGGCGTTGGGACTCAACGGTGACATCGGAGTCAAGGGCCTTCCCGCCTCTCACGTCTCCTACAGCAGCCGGACGATAATCCAGCATCTCGATTGGGGCATTTTTTTGCGTGGTGAAATTCGCAAGGGCCGCTGGGGCGTCCTTGCAGATGGTTATTACGCCGCGCTCTCAGCGTCAGCAAGTCCCAACAACCGGATCTACGACAGCGCCAACCTCGATGTCCAGCAATCCATTGTTTCTCTTGCCTTGGCCTATCGTGTAATCGACGACCGCCGCGGGTTTCTGGACGTGTATGCAGGTGTCCGGTACAATTTCCTCGGCACCCAGGTCGATGCCTCGCTCAATGATTCCCGAATCAACGAAATCGCAACCAATGCAACAAACGCCATCGGAAAGCAGATCGAAACCCGATTGGAATCAGCCCTCGCCGCAGCCAGGTCCAACGTGGAACAGGCGTCCGCCACTGCCGGCGAACCGATCGCAAATGCAGTGCTCAAAACAGTCAGAATCAGGGAACTCGAAAGGCTGATTCTCGGCGATCGCAATTTACAGCAGTTAGTCCAGGATGGTGTCATTGTTCGCTCCCTGACGAATGGCGGTGTCCGGAGAGCACTATCCAGCTATGTCCGCGCTTCGGCAGCCGCCAAAGCCGCGCGTGTTCGGGGTGAGATCGATTCCGCTCTGGAAGCCGCCGCGTCGAAAGCAAAAACAAAACTCAGCAACGCCATCGCAGAGAACATCGAGGATGTAACTCCCACCTATGGCGGTGGAAACAAATATTGGTTCGACCCGATCATCGGGTTGCGTGGACAGATCAACTTCTCACGCTGGCTATACCTCGGTGCGCAGGGGGACGTGGGCGGATTTAGCGCGGGCTCCCAGATCGCATGGAACGTTCAGGCCGCCTTCGGAGTGAATTTCACCCGTAACATCTTCGCCGAACTCGGATATCGCTACATGTACGTGGACTACGAAAATAATGGATTCCTCTACAACATGAATTCCTACGGGCTCTACAGCTCCATTGGCTTCAAATTCTAAAACCTAAAACCTTAAGGATCAGCTTCAACGCGCCACCGAAGCAGTCAGGTGAGCATTAGCCCTACGGGCTCGTCCGCGTGCTTCGAATGGCTCGTTGAAAAGGTACCAGCCCGGGCATATGTGCAGAATTGGATGAAGCGTCTGAGCGTGGGCATGCGTCGCGAGGTGCGATCTCGGGACTTCCAAAGGACCGATCAATTCCCCGAAATGATCAAGTTTGCAACATGAAGAAGGAAATAAATCGGCCGCCCAATGGCGATTCTGCACATATGCACGGACCGACCCCTTTTCTGTCATCTCGACATCGTGGCGTCTCGACTGGCTGCGTCATTTCTGTTCTGCGCTTTCCCGCTCGTCAATGATCGTCAAGCATGGCCAGGTCCCGGGCCCGCTGGCGCACGTCGTCGGCAATCCGCTCACACATTAACGCACAAAGGGGAAACAAGCGGGCATCCGCGATCGCATACCTCGCGAAGTTCCCCTCCCGCTCCCGGGCCACAAATCGCGCACCCAACAAAACCCCCAACTGCTTCGAGACGTTACCCTGCTTCATCCCCGTCGCTACCATCAACGCACTCACAGTCATCGATCCTTCCATCAACGCCCGCAAAAGTCGCAATCGCGACGGCTCAGACAAAATCCCAAATAACCGCGCCGATTCCTCAATCTGCCCGTCTGTCATCGATTGTTTCTTTTTCTCTTGCATATTCCTAAATAGCGATATATTCGTAAAGTAGAACATGAAATCAATTATGGCAACACAAAATCAATCAATGGATTCCATCCCGGTGCATGAAGTGGGCGGAACAATGAACCGAGCGTTATTTTTAGATGTGCGGACGCCGGTGGAGTTTGACGGTGAGCATATTGAGGGATCGGCGCTGCATCCGCTCTCGGATTTGGAACCGGATGCTGTGAAAGCGCTGGCTGCCGGCAAATCGGGTGTTTTGGTGATCTGTCGTTCCGGCAATCGCGCGAAACAGGCTGCGGAGAAATTGGTCGCGGCTGGCGTGGATGATGTCAAAGTCCTGGATGGTGGAATCATGGCGTGGAACGCAGCCGGGCTTCCGCTGGTGAGGGGACGCGCGGTGATGTCGCTGGAGCGTCAGGTGCGCATCGCAGCGGGATCTCTCGTTTTTGTCGGTGCTATGCTGGGGTATTTTGTCAATCCCGCGTGGATTTTTCTATCAGGTTTTGTAGGCGCCGGTTTGGTCTTCGCAGGGATCACCGACACGTGCGGCATGGGGATGATGCTGGCCCGCATGCCATGGAATACAAAACTGAGCGGAGCCGGCGCGGGCGCCTCGTGTTGCAGCCGGTAAATCTTAGTCCAGTCCTGAGTGCCTGCGCAGTTTAATGAGCAGCACCAAAACCCACCACCCACTTTCCCCATGTTATTACGACAAATTTTTGACCCTTACCTTGCGCAATACGCCTATCTGATTGGCTGTCAGAGATCCGGCGAAGCGCTCGTGATCGATCCCGAGCGGGACATCGACCGATTGATCGAACTTGCGGCTGAAAATGGCCTCCGCATCACCACCGTGGCAGAAACGCACATCCACGCGGACTTTGTGAGCGGTGCACGCGAGTTCGCAGAGGATCCGGCAATCGCTTTGATGGTTTCCGCGGAAGGCGGATCAGACTGGACGGTGCGTTGGGCTGGCGACCGACCGAATACGCAATTTCTGAAAGACGGTGATATCTTTCACGTGGGAAATATAGAAGTCCGGGCCATCCACACGCCTGGGCACACGCCAGAGCACTTGAGTTATCTGATCACCGACCTCGGCGGCGGCGCGGACGAGCCGATCGCACTGGCCACGGGCGATTTTTTGTTCGTTGGTGATGTCGGGCGGCCGGATTTACTCGAATCCGCAGCTGGCCAACAAGGGGTCATGGAACCATCGGCGCGCACCCTGCGCGAAGCATTGGCAACCAAGTTAAGCAGCTACGGCGACTACATGCAGATCCTGCCAGGACATGGAGCGGGGAGCGCCTGTGGGAAGGCACTGGGAGCCGTCCCAACCAGCACGCTCGGCTATGAGCGCCGCTTTAACGAATCGTTAAAACTTGCCCAATCGGATGCTGGAGCATTCGTGACTGAAATATTGTCCGGCCAGCCTGAACCTCCTCCGTATTTCGCGACGATGAAGCGGGTGAATCGCGATGGCATTGCCGTCACAGGCGGCGTACCCAAACCCGATCACATGGAAGAAGTAGCGTTCCGCAAAGCACTTGCCGAGCCTGCCATACAAATTCTCGATACGCGGGACGACCGAATCGCATTCGACACGGCGCATGTTCGTGGTGCGATTCATGCCCCACTAAACGGGCCATTTTTCTCTACTTCCGCAGGATCGTATCTCGATGCGAACGAACCAATCTTGCTTGTCGTCGAGTCGGCTGCCGACGTCGACCTCGCGGCGCGACAACTTTACCGAATCGGGTTCGACAAAGTAATCGGGTGGATTGCGATCCCCGAGGCGATCGCGTCCGGGTTATTGGAAGACCGGATGGAACGCATTGACTTCCGGGAATTCGACGCGGACTCAGCGCGCGCCGAGGGTGCGATCATTGACGTTCGGACCAGCGCGGAATTTGCACGTGGCGCCATTCCAGGTGCCGTGTCATTTCCTTACACCCGATTAAGCCAGCGCCTGGCGGAGCTACCAGCAGATCGCAAATTGTTCATTCATTGCGGTTCGGGAAAGCGCGCCTCGCTTGCCGGATCCTTTCTAAAATCGCGCGGATTCCGCGTAGCGCACGTGGACGGCACTTGCGAGGAATGCGAACGCATCGCGCAGGCGGCCGGCGTGATGCATTGAATGTCGTGAGGCCCTCATGGAGCTGACTTTGCTATTCGGTGGGATTGTCGGGTTGTCGCTTGGTCTAACCGGCGGCGGCGGATCGATCTTTGCCGTTCCGCTACTCGTCTTCGGACTGGGACTCGACTTCCGTCGAGCGGTTGCAGTGTCGCTCGCGGTCGTCGGCATTACGGCACTCTACGGCGCGATCCTGCAAGCACGCCGGGGGCATGTCTTGTGGGGTGCGGGCGCAGTGCTCGGTGCCGGCGGGATTCTCGCCGCTCCTCTAGGCGCAAGAATCGGAGCCATGCTGCCAGCGCAACTCTCGTTGATATTATTTGCAGGGCTGATGCTTTTTATCGGCGTTCGAATGCTCCGAAAAAAGGCCGCACCCGGTGACGTGCCGCTCTCATGGGTTCAATGCGAACGCCGACCCGATGGACTCCCGAAATTCAGCTCCCGATGCGCTGCGAAGTTAGCGGGTGCCGGCGCCATCACAGGTGTCTTATCCGGCATCTTCGGCGTTGGAGGCGGGTTCCTCGTAGTCCCGGCCTTATTGGTGGTCACATGCGTCAGCATCGAACGCGCACTGGCCACGTCGCTTGTTGGTATCTTCCTAATTTCGACATCCGGATTCGCTGCCAATGCCGGATCGTTGATGCCCGGTGATTGGACGTTAGCGGGGATTTTCCTCGGCGGGTCGGCAATCGGAATGTCGGGCGGGATCGTCCTGAAACAATGGATCCCAGCGCGCGGACTGCAGAAGCTCTTCGGATTCAGTGTAATCGGAACAGCGATCTACGTGATTTTAAAAAACTTATGAAAACAAAACGCATCCTAATCATTGGCGGAGTAGCCGGAGGCGCTTCGTGCGCGGCCCGGTTGCGCCGCATGGACGAATCGGCTGAAATTCATCTCATCGACAAAGGCCCCTACGTCTCGTTCGCAAATTGTGGGCTCCCGTATTTTATCGGCGGAGTGATCGACTCCGATCGCAAGCTGCTCGTCGCGGATGCCGAGCTTTTCAAGTCACGCTTCCGGATTCCCGTTCGCACGAATACCGAGGCCACCGCGATTGATCGCGCGGGCAAGACGGTGACGCTAAAAGATCACGACACGGGATTCGTATCCGTCGAACCCTACGACGCACTCGTTCTATCACCCGGAGCGACTCCAATTCGTCCCCCGCTGCCTGGAATCGATTTGCCAGGAATATTCACGGTAAGAACCATACCAGACAGCCGGAATATCAAAGCGTGGATCGAAAGATCCCATGCAAAAAAGGCGGTGATCGTGGGCGGTGGCTTCATCGGCCTCGAAATGGCGGAAAATCTTCGCCACCTCGGGATCGATACCACCATCGTGGAAATGCTCGACCAAGTGATGCCGCCTCTGGATAAAGATGTTGCTGATCGCGTCGCCGGGCATCTCATCGAAAATGGCGTGAAGTTGGCCCTCGGAGACGGTGTCGCAGGATTTGAAAAACGCGATGATGGAGGACTGTGCGTATTAACGCAAAGCGGTGCCTCACACCATGCCGATATTGTAATTCTCGCCATCGGCGTGCGCCCCGACACCACCCTCGCCAAAGCAGCCGGGCTGGAACTCGGCAAGCGCGGCGGTATCGCGGTCAATGCCCAAATGCAAACCAGCGACCCGCACATCTGGGCCGTCGGCGATGCAGTCGAAGTGGAAGACTTTATTCTTGGCGGCAGCACGTTGATTCCACTGGCCGGGCCGGCCAATCGACAAGGTCGGATCGCCGCAGACGCAATCTGTGGACGCGCCAGCCGGTTTCGCGGCGTTCAAGCGACGGCCATTTGTGGGCTGTTCGGACTGCAAGTCGCATCCACGGGAGCCAGTGAAAAATCGTTGCGCCGCGCAGAATTCACCGACTTTGAAACGATCCACCTCCACCCGAACCAGCACTCCGGGTACTATCCCGGCGCGAAGCCAATTCACATGAAGGTGATTTTCCGCAAATCCGACGGCAAGCTCTTGGGCGCGCAAGCCATCGGAATGGATGGCGCCGATCGACGCATCGACGTTATTGCCATGGCCATTCAACTCGGAGGCACCATCTACGATTTAGAAGAAGCAGAACTTTGCTACGCACCACAATTCGGCGGAGCAAAAGATGCCGTCAACTTTGCCGGTATGATCGGTGCCGACGTGCTCCGGGGAGATATGCCCATCGTTCATTGGGACGAGCCAACCGGGGAAACCACCCGATTCCTCGACGTGCGCAGTCGCGAAGAATTTGAAAGCGGTCATGCGGAGAACGCAATCCATTTCCCCTTGGAGGAAATCCGCTCCCGCCTGTCCAAACTTTCCCCCAACGATGATCTGCGCGCCTATTGCCAGGTCGGTCAGCGCGGCTACCTCGCAACACGCATCCTGCTGCAAAACGGATTCACTGTCCGCAACCTCTCCGGCGGCTGGCTGAGTGCGACGCAATCCTAGCCTGACTTACCCGAAAACAGGAAAACAGAAAACAGGAGAAAACAGGGGTCAGTGTGCATATTCTTGCATTTGGCGAAATGACACGGCAAAGGGGTCAGTCCGGGCATATGTGCAGAATTGGTTGAAGCGTCTGAGCGTGAGCATGCGTCGCGAGGTGCGATCTCGGGACTTCCAAAGGACCGATCAATTCCCCGAAATGCTCAAGTTTGCAACATGAAGAAGGAAACAGATCGGCCGCCCAATGGCGATTCTGCACATATGCCCGGACCGACCCCTTTTCACGACCCTTTTTCGCGGACAACTACACGACCCGCCGGGTATCACTCAGCGGGCCAGCTCTGGATTCCAGAGGTTGAGTTCTTGTGACGGGGCAAAGGTTTGCTCGACGGCGAGTAATTCGACGTGACCATCGACGAAAAGGTAGTTTGCCCTGCCATTGTGAGCCTCGTGGTTAAGGGCGTTTTTGGCAGCGTCGATGCTATTCCACAGGTGGCACATCAAGTGGTCGCCGAACATGATTGGCCGGGTTTGCGCGAGAAGGATTGTCCGGGTTGGTCGTGGAATTTGTTGGAGCCGGCGCCAAGTCGCAGGCTGCCCTACGTAGTCGTCTCCATTGGGGTCAAGCTCGAAATGCACGTTCATTCCGTAGCTATAGATGAAGGGGCTTTCCTCGGAAGAGTCGGTCGGCGAACGGAAGTGCTGATCGAATACCCCAGCCCAGTTATTTTGAATCTGTTCATCCGTCACTCCAAGGTAGGGCGCGATGGATGCTGCCCAACCAGATTGCCGGTGAGCACCTGCGCTGTGCCAGCTTCGGGGAAGTTCTCCCTGGTTTTCGATGGTGTAGAGCGAGATCGCCGCACCAAGTGATTTTAGCTTGGTGGCGCACTGGGCAGTCTGAGCCTGTCTATTGGCAGCATTGAGAGCCGGGACCGCTAAAGCCGCCAGAATGGCTACAATGGATACGACGACCAAAAGCTCTATGAGAGTGAATGCGGAACGTTTACCTCTCATTGCAAGCACACTCGGACGTTTAAGCAACTGCGCTATCCCGTTTGCGGCGGTAGAAGATGACCGCCAGTCCTGCGAATCCGAGGCCCAAAAGGGCAAAGAGCGAAGGCTCGGGAACCACATTGAATTCGTAGGTGACAAAGGCTGATGTGAAATTGCTGTTTTTACCTGCATTGAGCGCAGTCGAGTCATATTGGGCGAAACCGGTGCTTCCGGTGAATGCGGTGTCGGCCATGAAAATTTCAAACACCGCGCTATAGGTGCTGGGCGCTGCGGTTGCAGGCATCGTGAAATAATTGTGCCACATGGTGCCATTCCAAAGCACTTGGGAATTTACACCATCGAAAACCTGATCCCAGCGGTTGTCTGCATTGCCATAATTAAAGGACTTCAGGTCCAACGAAGTAATGGAATCCAGCCGGATGCCCAGCGAGTTGCCGGTCGGAACGAAAGCTGTTCCCATCATCGGCATGGCCATGAACATGAATCCATATTGATTGTTAAAGAGATCACCGTTGCCCGCGTTGGCGGTGGGCATGCCAATCACCGAACCCTCGACGGGGCTGATGTCAGGTGTCCAAGCTGCGGTCTCGGCAAACCAATTGCCCGTACTCCATTCGTTCAGCGACCTCAGGGTTGGGACGGATGGGGTCCAGCTGACGTTGATGATGCCAGCCGTGGGATCGGTGGCAGGGCCGCTGGTGGCAGTAATCGTGACCATCGGCATAATCATGCCACCTTGATCGTCGGGGCCGGGAACTGCGGTAATCAAGGCGGATTGTGCCGAGGCGATTGCGCCCAGGGTAACAATGACAGTCGAAAGTTTGAACATGGTGCATGGAAATATCATGAGTTCGTCATTCGGGGAATGCGTCAAATTGTCGCAGGGACCCGATGAATGATCGACCGAATCAGCAAAGCGCGTGTAATTTCTGGGCTTTCCATGACTGTAAACCCCATGCTTTCGTCGCTGTCTGAAGAGCTCAGCGGACTGCGTCTGTTGATCCGGCTCCGCTGGTTTTTTGTGAGCGGACTTTTGATTGCCTCGTTCATCTTCGGCGGCCTCGTCGGAGTGATTCTGCCAGTTGCTATTTTTGCTGTGTGCATCGGGATGCTGGGGTTGAGCAATGTCCTGCTTTTTGAAGCGGTCAAGCGTGTCGAAATCAGGCCGGTGCTAATCAAAATGCTTACGATTGCGGCTGATATCGCAATTCTGACTGTGATGCTTTACTTCGCAGGCGGAGCACACAACCCGTTCACGTTGCTCTACCTTTTGTTCATCACGGTCGCCGTGGTGTTGTTGCCACAATGGGGGGCCTGGTTGGCGATTGGTCTTTGCGTGGGTGGATTTCTAACCCTGTTTGTTTCGCCTCATGAACTGGTGAGCCGGTCGGGTGGGACGTGTTGCAATGATATGACGGCACACCTTTATGGGATGGTGATTGGCATGTTTGTGACCGGGGCCGGTATTGCGACATTCATCGGGATCTTGAATCGTAACATCATTGCCTCGCGAAAAACAATTGCTCAACTTTGGCGGCAGGGTGAGGAAATGCGACGGACGTCGGATGTTGCCATGTTGGCAACCGGAATCGCACATGAACTTGCCACTCCACTCAGCACGATAGCCGTGATCAGCGCGGACATTGAGCGAGACGTCGATGAGATGCCCGGGGACTTGACTCATGGGGCCGATGCCCGGTTGATTCGACAAGAAGTCGAGCGGTGCCGCAAAATCATCGAGCAGCTGGGTCGAAAACGCGGCCAATTGTCCGGGGTCGATGAACCATGGGATTGGAATAGTTTGTCAGACGGACTCCATGCGTATTTTTCTGAATCCGTGCTTGAGCACACTCGGTGGCACGTTACCCCTGAGCGATGCATGTTGGAGGTTTCGCAAATCCGATTGTTTCAGTGCCTGGATATTTTAGTCCGGAATGCGCGGGATGCCTCGGATGTCGGAACAGCGGTAGAATTGAATGCAGAAATCCTTGGAGACTTTGCGTGTTTCCGAGTGACCAATACTGGCGTCGGATTCCCGCGATCTGTGCTGGATCATCTTGGCGAGCCATTTGTAAGCGGCAAAACTGAAACCGGTGGTCTCGGACTGGGATTGTATTTGGTCAGTAGTTTTGCGAGGGCCTACGGGGGGACGTTTACCGTGACTAATACCGGACCAGGTTTGACAGTCGTGGAACTCAAACTTCGTGTTTCGATTTAGTGGCAATGAAGCATCTACCATCACGTCGGATTTTGCTCGTCGATGACGACGCTATATTCTCAGATCGTCTGGCGCTTTCATTGATCAAACGCGGGCACATCGTCGATACGGCGGCTTCGCTGAATGACGTCGAAAGTCTGGCCACGAATGTCCGGGCGTGGGAAGCTGCCGTGGTGGATTTGCGTCTGCCAAGCGGGAGCGGATTAGAAATCGCGAAGTGGTTGCGGACGCGGATCCCGGCGATCCGGGTGCTCATTTTGACAGGTTATGGAAGCATCTCATCTGCTGTTGAAGCAATGCGGATCGGCACGGTGAATTACCTCTCCAAACCTGCGGATACCCGGCAAATTGAATCCGCCCTGTTCGGTGAACCATCGGAGAGCGATCTCACGGAGATCTCCGTGCCGTCTCTTGAGAAAGTCGAATGGGAGCATCTTCAGCGGGTTCTCCAAGACTGCGAAGGCAATGTAAGCAAGGCCTCCCGTGTTCTCGGGATTGAAAGACGCACACTCCAGCGGAAGCTCCAAAAATTTCCGCCGTTGAGCTAATTTCGATCACAACGCGGAACGCCAAGGGAAAACCGGGTCAGTGTGGAATGGCACTAACTTATCCCAAGGATCTTATGGCAAGGGTGATTTTTTGCAAAAACGGGCCATTTTTGGGTCCGTGAAGTTTGTAAAGCGTTGATAAGCAGAAATCGAAAAAGGGGGCAGTCCGGGTATATGTGCAGAATTAGTTGAAGCGTCTGAGCGTGAGCATGCGTCGCGAGTTGCGTTCTCGGGACTTCCAAAAGACCGATCAATTTTTCGAAATGCTCAAGTTTGCAACATGAAGAGAGAAATATATCGGGTGCGGTCAGGACAGGTGCGGTCAGGACATAGGTAACACTTTGGGTTCAAGACATGGGTAACACTCGGTGCCTTGGTGGGTGATTGTTTCTGGTTGTGGTTTTGTTGTCGAGGAGGGGTTTCCCG